>CALIBA010000152.1 GCA_938045435.1 uncultured Selenomonas sp. | reverse complement strand
TTTGAGCCGGGGGCGGGCTATGATGCACTGCTCTCGGCGGATTACTCGCAGATCGAGCTGCGCATCCTCGCGCATATGTCGGGAGATGAGACGCTCATTGATGCATTCTGCCAAGGGCAGGATGTTCATGCACGTACGGCGGCGGAGGTGTTCGGGGTGCCCCTGGACGCGGTGACGAGTGAGCAGCGGCGCAGAGCCAAGGCGGTCAATTTCGGCATTGTCTATGGACTCAGCGATTTCGGTCTTTCGCGTGACCTGCACATCTCGCGCAGGGAGGCGGCAGGTTATATCGAGCGTTACTTTGAACGCTACCGCGGTGTACGGGAATTTTTGGACCAGTTGGTCGCGGGTGCGCGTAAGAGCGGTTTTGTGACAACGCTTTACGGGCGGCGGCGTGCGCTGCCCGCCCTGCGCAGCCGGAACTATATGCAGCGCAGCAATGCCGAGCGCATGGCGATGAATACACCGATCCAAGGAACGGCGGCAGACCTTATCAAGATGGCAATGATTCGTGCCGATGCGGCGCTGCGTGCGGCAAAGTTAAAGAGCCGCATCCTTCTGCAGGTACACGATGAGCTTGTTCTGGAAGTCATTGACGCAGAGACAGCGCATGTCAGCGAGATTCTGCGCACGGCGATGGGAGGCGTGGCGGAGCTTTCTGTGCCGCTCGCAGTAGATATACACAGTGGCAGGAACTGGGCGGAGGCGAAGTGATAGGGTGAATATCATCGGTCTCACGGGCGGTATTGCCTGCGGCAAATCCACGGTCAGCAAAATCTTGCGCAGCCTTGGTGCAAAGGTGATTGATGCGGATGCCGCGGCACATGCGCTTTCACAGCCGAAGCAACCGCTCTATGATGCCTATGTCGCGCACTTTGGCGCGGAGATCCTTACGGCACAGGGGACGCTTGACCGTGCGGCGATAGGCCGCATCATTTTCAAAGATCCAAATGTGCGTGCAGAGATTGACGCGCTCGCGCATCCATTGATTCAAGCGGCTGTGGAGCAGCAGATGCAGGCGGTATGCCGGAACGCGCCTGCCGTTGTGCTGGATGTGCCGCTGCTCTTTGAAGCCGGGTGGGAGGTACTCACCGATGAGGTCTGGGTCGTCAGTCTGCCGGAGGCGGCGCAGCTTGTGCGCCTTATGGAGCGCGACCCCGCTATGACAGAGGAGGAGGCACGTGCACGCATCGCCGCACAGATGCCTTTATCGGAGAAACGGGCGCGTGCGGATGTCGTCATTGATAACAGCGGCACGAAGGAGGAGACCCTTCACATGATTGAGAGGATTTGGAGGGAGCGCGTGGTGCGTGCGGTATAAGTCCTGTCAGGGGCTCGGGGGCCTGCTGAAGTTTCTCGTTGTCGGCACGGTGATCCTCGTTGCCAGCGGCGGATGGACTGAGATAGCGCGTATCTATATCTGCCCCTATACATACCGCAGCACGATTGAAGAAAATGCTGCCGCCTATCATGCAGATCCCTATCTCATCGCCGCCGTCATCAAGCATGAGAGCAAATTTCAGCCGTCTGTGCGTTCCGACAGGGGCGCCGTCGGGCTGATGCAGCTTATGCCGCAGACGGCGGAGTGGATCGCATGGCGTCTGGAAGAACCATTTACCGAGGAGGCGCTCGAAGACCCTGCATACAATATCCGCTATGGCGTTTGGTACCTCACTGTGCTTGAGCAGGAGTTCGGCGGCAATGACATCCTTGCGCTCGCCGCGTACAACGCAGGCCTTGGCAATGTGCGCGACTGGATGGAACGCTATCACTGGACGGAAGACTTCGATGACATCGACGCGATTCCCTACCCCGAGACGAGGCTTTACGTGCGCCGCGTCCTTGAGGACAGGGCGCGGTATAAGAGGCTATATGAAGATGAATAAGACCTATCGGATTCTCCCCCGTTCAGAGGAGATGCTGTTTCATCTCATACTGGGGCTCGCTCTCAGTGAAAGAGAGCGGGCTCTTTTGCGTGCGTGCACACTGCGTCATGTCGAGATCTCAGTGCAGCCGGCGGAATGGGAGATTGTCATTGGTACGCAGGAGGTTGTCGAAGCTGCACTGCTCGCACGTGCTGCGGCACAGATTGCAGAGAACTATGGTCTCGCGCAGGTTTTTTTTCAGCAGAATGTCATTGATTTGAAAGGGGCTCTCACCCCTGTTTGGGAGCGCTCTGTTCGGCAGGCTGCAGCGGGGGATATGGCGGTCTTTCAGACGCTGCGCCAGTCTGCTTATACGGTGGACGGCAACATCATCCGCCTCCGTGTGCCCGGCCATTTCGGCGCCGAACTGATGACAAAGAGTGCTGCGGCAAAGCGTCTGGAGGATGCCATTCGCCTCAATACGGGCTGTGCATGTCGTGTCATCTGCACGGAATGCGCGATTGAAGGGACCTTCTCCGTGGATTGGACACCCCCTGCCGTGCAGATGACAACAAAGGAAAATGCTTTGGCACCCGCCTCGCCCGCACGCGCAAAGCGCACGGGGACGAAGAAGGGGAAGGCACTTCCCGCAGGG
The DNA here is from genome assembly GCA_938045435.1 of uncultured Selenomonas sp. Lineage (GTDB taxonomy): Bacteria > Bacillota > Negativicutes > Selenomonadales > Selenomonadaceae > Centipeda. The sequence continues at coordinate 13,192 of CALIBA010000152.1, read as the reverse complement.
GTGATCTTTGGACGCAGCATTGTGGGAGAGGCACGCCCCCTCGGCACAATCGAAGACGAGGTTCCAAGCATCATCCTTGAGGGGGAAATCTTTGCTCCGCAGGTGAACAAACTCAAATCCGGTGCCTATATCCTGCTGCTCAAATTTGCGGATAAGACCAATGGCATCGCCTGCAAAAAGTTCTTCGGTGTGCGCGGCAAGGCAGTGCAGGAGGAGGTAGATGCTGAGGTGGAGCGCATCCTAAAGGACATCAAAAAGGGAGGTCCTGTGCGCATCCAAGGGAAAATCGAATACGATAAATTCGTCAGCGACTATGTTCTCTTTGTGGACAGCATCGAAAAACGCACGGTTCCGCAGCGCGCGGATACAGCCGAGGTGAAGCGGGTTGAGCTTCATGCCCATACGAAGATGAGTGCGCTCGATGCCGTCGTCCCGCCGAAGGCGCTTGTTGAGACGGCGGCGCGGTGGGGCTGGCCCGCCGTTGCCATCACCGACCACGGTGTTGTACAGGCATTCCCGGAGGCGATGAACACGGCGCGTGCGCTCCGCAAACAAGGGGTTGACATCAAGGTTATCTACGGCATGGAGGGCTATCTCGTTGACAGCCCCGATGACCCGCGTGCCTATCACATCATCTTTCTCGCAAAAAACAAGACGGGACTTTACAACCTCTACAAACTCGTTTCCCTCTCTCACATCCGGTATTTTCGCGGCACAAAAAAGCGCGGTCGTCCACGTATACCGCGCGCCGTGCTCCAGGAGTACCGTGCAGGGCTTATCGTTGGCTCTGCGTGCGAGGCGGGCGAACTCATCCGCGGCATCGTCGCCGGACGCAGCGATGAGGAGCTGGAGGAAATCGCACGTTTTTATGACTTTCTTGAGATACAGCCCATTCACAACAATGACTTCCTCAAGATTGACGACCGCTTTCCCATCCGCACGGATGATGATTTGCGCAATATCAACCGCAAAGTATCAGCACTGGCAGAAAAACTCCATAAGCCTCTGATTGCGACCTGCGACGTACACTTTCTGAATCCGGAGGACGCCGTCTATCGTGCCATGCTGCAAAAGGCAAACGGCTACCGTGACGCCGACCATCAGCCGCCGCTCTACCTGCGCACAACAGATGAGATGCTTGCCGAGTTCGATTATCTCGGCACGGAGCGTGCCTATGCGTGTGTCGTTGAGAATCCGCGCAGGATTGCAGAGGAGGTCGAGTATTTCCTTCCCATCCCCGATGAGCTTTACGCACCGGTGGTGCCGGGGGCCGACAGGGAGATACAGGACATGTCCTATGCCAAGGCACGGCGGCTCTACGGCGAGAATCTGCCCAAGATCGTCTCCGACCGTCTCGATCTGGAGCTAAAGCCCATTTTGCGGCATGGATTTGCGGCACTCTACATCATCGCACAGCGCCTTGTCAAAAAGTCCAACGACGACGGTTATCTCGTCGGTTCGCGCGGGTCGGTCGGTTCCTCCTTTGTCGCCGCCATGATTGGCGTTACCGAGGTCAATCCTCTGCCGCCGCACTATCGGTGCAAGCATTGTCAGTATAACAAGTTCATTGACGACGGTTCCGTTGGGAGCGGCTTTGACCTGCCGCCCATGGACTGCCCTGTCTGCGGCACGCCGCTTGTAAAGGATGGTCACAATATCCCGTTTGCTGTATTTCTCGGTTTCGACGGCGATAAAGTGCCCGATATAGATCTTAACTTTTCGGGGGACTATCAGCCGACGGCGCATAAATACACCGAAGTACTCTTTGGCAAGATGAATGTCTTTCGTGCAGGCACCATCGCGGGCCTCCAGGACAAAAACGCCTACGGCTACGCCATGCACTACTACGAGGATATGGGCGAAACGAAGGGGCGTCCCTACATCGAGCATATGATGCGCGGCTGCATGGGCGTCAAGGCAACCACAGGGCAGCATGCGGGCGGCATCATGGTCGTGCCGCGCGATATGGATGTGCATTACTTTACGCCCATCCAGCGCCCCGCGAACAATATGGAATCCGATACGCTTACCACCCATTTTGATTACCACTCCATCAGCGAGCGGCTTGTCAAACTCGACATCCTCGGACACGATGACCCGACCGTCATCAAGATGCTGGAGGAACTCACACACCGCGACCCGGAGACCATTCCGTTTGATGACCCCGCTACCATGTCGATCTTTACCTCCACCGAAGCGCTGGGAATCAGCCCGGAGGAGCTGGGCGCGAATATGGGGACGTACGGCATCCCGGAGTTTCGCACCGCATTCACGCAAAAGATGATCGACGACTCAAATCCCGACTGCTTTGCCGACCTTGTGCGCATCTCCGGATTTTCCCACGGCACGAATGTCTGGCTCGGCAACGCACAGGATCTCATCAAGGCGGGCACGAGTACGCTGAAAGATGCCATCTCCGCCCGCGATGACATCATGAACTATCTCATGCAAAATGGCATCGACCCGCTGCTCTCGTTCAAGACGATGGAGAATGTGCGCAAGGGCAAGGGCATCGCCCCCGATGTCGTGGAGAAACTGCGTGCGGGCGGCATCCCGGAGTGGTACATCGAGTCCTGTCAGAAGATCAAATACCTTTTCCCGCGTGCCCATGCGACGGCCTATGTTATGATGGGCTACCGCATCGCCTTCTGCAAGGTGCACTATCCGCTTGCCTACTATGCCGCCTATTTCTCCATTCGTGCAGACGAATTTGATGCCAACATCATCGCGCAGGGGAGGGCGGCAGTCAAGGCGGCAATGGAGGCGCTCATCGCCGAAGCGCGTGAACATCGCGGCAAGCTCGACAACAAAAAACAGGACATTCTCATCGTTCTTCAGCTTGCGTGGGAGATGTATCTGCGGGGATTTTCCTGCGAACCGGTGGATCTTTACGAATCCGATGCAGAAAAATTCATCCTGCATGAGAACTCGCTTCTGCCTCCCTTTACAGCACTGCCCGGGATGGGACAAAAGGCGGCGCAGGCCATCGTTGAGGCACGCCGTGACGGCGCATTCATCTCCATCGAAGATCTCGCCACACGCGCCCATGTACCTGCGCCCGCCATCGAAGTCCTTCGCGCCCATGGCTGCCTCAGCGGCATGATGGAGAGCAATCAAGTCGAGCTGTTTGCATAGGCGCGATCTCGTGCAGGACATGGCGGAAATGCAAAGGGCTGCCTAGGAAGAAAGAGCATGGATACGACTGGAACACTCATATGATAAGAGGTATATCACCTTTGTGATAAAAATTATCCCATGCGCCGGCTATTCCAATCGGCGTATGGGATTCCCTATATCTGCTTGTCGGAGATAAAAAACGGAACTTTTTCAGAGCTGTTTGCGCTTGAAAAAGTTCCGCTTTCTTTTTTTCTTAGCGTCCGCGATAGCAGCCGCAGCCGCCTCTCGTCTTCGTATTTCTCTCGCCATAGCAATAGCCGTTGTCATCGCCGCAATACGAGCTGCCGCCATAGCAGTACGACTGGTCTTGGCGCTCCGGCAGTGTGCACACGCCGTCCTCGCAGTTATATGCTGCAAGTGCCTGTGCGCTCATTGTGAGCATCAGCCCCGCAAACAGACCTGCAATGATCTTCTTCATATATATCCTCCTTCCGTGAACCACTTGCCTTTGTTCTTATTCTACCATATTTGTCAAGCCACGTGAATAAAACATAATTGACATATGCCAATAATAATGATACTATAATAAATGACATATGATAGAAAGGAGATGCTATGCCGAGGCCGAAACGATGCAGACGTATTTGTGGCTATCCGGATTTTTGGAGCTTTGCTCCGGAGGATACGGAGGCAGATGAGACCGTGGTGTTGATGCTGGATGAGTTCGAGACCATTCGCCGCATCGACGCACAGCGGATGACGCAGGAGGAATGTGCCGCGGCGATGGAGGTGTCCCGTGCGACGGTGACGGGCATCTATGAAGCCGCACGGTTCAAGATTGCGGATGCCATCATCCATGGAAAGCGCATCCGCATCGCGGGCGGCGCGTATCGGATCGAACATCCGACGCCGCTCAGGATTCAGGACAAAGGAGAGTATGTTATGAGAATTGCAGTACCCTATGAAGCGGAGACAATAGAGCAGCATTTTGGCAGGGCGAAACAGTTCAAATTCTACGATGTCGCAGAGGATGTGACAGAGGAGATCGTGGATACGGTTGGCGAGGGGCATGGTGCACTTGCGGGCTTTCTCCATGCGTCGAAGGTCGATCTCGTCATCTGCGGCGGCATCGGTGAGGGGGCGCAGTCTGCGCTCGCTGAGGCGGGCATCCGGCTTATATCCGGTGTGAAGGGCAATGCAGATGAAGCCGTGAGGCAGCATCTCGCAGGGACGCTTGTCCACAGTGCGGATGGTGGCAAATGCGCGCACCGCCATCAGCACAAACACGGCAAGGAGCATGGATGCGGACATGGTGGACATGGTGGGGGATGTGGCTCGCATGAGGCACATGTCGCTCACGAAGGGCATGGCGGTCACGGGCCGCGTAAAGGACATGGCCCGCATGGCGGCAATGAAGCCCGTTAACGTGACTGTATAAAAAACATCGCTTCGGCGATGTTTTTTGTTGCTGTAATGTCCGCATGATATTGATAGATTAAAATTATATATGATATATAGAAATGAAAAAATCTCTAACAAGCTCATAAATAAGATACTGTTTTGACACAGAATAAAAGATGAAATATATTTATAATATTTTCAGGTATTGCGTGAAATATATTTGAGAACGAATATAAATATATATATAAAACAAATATATTTCACAAACATGAATTTAATTCATAATTATTATTTATGATTTTTACAAAAAACACTTGATTTTTTACAGCGCATGTTATATTATACAAATGAATCAAGCAACAATGATATTCATATTGTGATATAGGAGAAAATTATGCAGAATGAAATTGCTGTTATCTATTCCTCGCGTACGGGGAACACGGCGAAAGTTGCGGAGCATCTGGCGAAGGCGCTCGACGCATCCTGCCACAACGTAAAGGACACGGCGGCTGTCCCGGAGAACGCCGATCTCTGCATCGGCACATGGATTGACCGCGGCACAGCAGATGCGGCAGCAAAGAAGTACATTGAGACACTGCGCGGGCGGCGCATATTCATCTACGGTACGCTGGGGGCTGAGCCGAACTCAGATCACGCGGAGAAATGTATCGCAAACATCCGTGCGCTCTTTGATCCATCCAATGAAATTCTTGGCGCCGTTCTTGTACAGGGCGCGATTGACCCGATGATTATTGAAATGTTCAAGAGCCTTCCAAAGGACAATGTACACGCCTTTACCGAGGAGAGCGCGACGCGCTATGCGGCGGCGGACAGTCATCCGGATGAGGCAGATTTTCAGCAGGTAATACAGGCAGCGAAGGAGGCCCTCTCATGAATCGCTTACAGGATAAAATCTCCGCGCTCTCTGAAGAAGCACGCGGCTGGCTGCTCGGGACAAAGTCGGCGAATCCGCTCGGCTGTGCATTTACCAAAAAGCGTGTTGTTCACCCGGGTGCCGGTGGAAAACGCATGATTATGGATAAAACGGAGCAGACTCATATCTGGGCAGAGCTTATGGCGCAGCAGCCGGATCCGGCAGATGAGCGCGCGGCCTATATCCACATCCCGTTCTGCGATAAGAAATGCAGTTATTGCGGATTCTTTCAGAACTATACGCGCGAGGAGGCGGTGCACCACTATGTTGATGTGCTCCTCAAAGAACTTGATGCGGTCGCAGAAACACCATATGTGCAGGGGGCACCCTTTCAGGCAGTATTTTTTGGCGGCGGTACGCCGACGGCGCTCTCAGATGCCGATATTGCGCGTCTTGTCCATGCTGTGCGCACGCGTCTGCCGCTTACGAGCGACTGTGAAATTACGCTTGAGGGGCGTATCCATGACCTCACAGAGAGCAAGGTCGAGGCGGCGATGCATGCGGGCGTCAACCGGTTTTCCCTCGGGGTACAGTCTTTTGATACGCGCGTTCGTCAAGCCATCGGGCGCATCGACGATTGTGAGACAGTGACTGCGACGCTGCGCCGAATGGTGGAGCGGCAGGGCGCTGTCGTGATTGCTGATCTCATCTATGGGCTTCCCTATCAGTCGATGGAGGTCTGGGAAAATGATGTGCGCACGCAGTTTGAGTTGGGGATTGCGGGCGGTGACCTTTATCAGCTCAATGTATTTCCAGCGAGTGAGCTTGCCCGCCGTATTGAATCCGGCGACTTGCCCATGCTGCCAACGAGTGAGGAGCAGTCGGAATACTTTGCTCGCGGCATCGAGATCGTGGACGGGAATCCGATGGCAAGGCGCATTGACACAACACATTGGTCTACGGATCATCGTGAGCGCAGCCTCTATAATACACTTGCCAAGCGCGGCAATGATGTACTTGCATTTGGCTCGGGGGCAGGCGGTTTTGTCGGTGCGTTTATGTGGCGCAATCACGGTGCACTCGCACCCTATGAGAAGATGGTTCTCGAGGGGACAAAGCCCTTTCAATTCATGGGAGAACAGGCAGATGCGCACCGTATGCACAGCGAGATCGGCGATCAGATCGAGCATCGGTTCTTCTATGCGCCGTTCTTTGAACAGAAGTATGGGGTTGACCTTCTCACGGAGCTTGCACCGCTCTTTGCAGCATGGGAGGAGAACGGCCTTATCACGCGTGAGGAGAAGGGGTTCCACCTGACGCTTGCGGGCGAGTTCTGGCACGATAATCTCATTCAGGGGTTCCTTGAGGCGTATGCACTTACGCAGGAGGATGAAATCAAACTTCGCAAGGAGAACGTTGCCTTGCAGGATATGATCCCGAAGGCGGTTCGTTCCATGCTTGAGGCGATGTTCCCCGATGGTATGCCGCCGCAGATGGCAGCGGCACTGCAAGGAAAGCCGTCGCCCGAGCTTGAGAACCATCCGCATATGCAAATGCTGAAAAACCTCATCGAAAAGAGCCGAGAGAAGGAGGATGCTGCGGTCGCATCTGACCTCAACACCGTCATGCGCACACCCGCGCGTGAGATAGGAAAGGCTGTATAAGCAACATCTACTGTATTATATTTGCCGTGTTGAAGCGGGGGTTGCGCATATTCCACTATGGGAAAACGCAATCCCCGTTTTCAGCACTGGTTTGAAAACATGCAGGTCTTTTCTGCAACATACAGCATGGAGAAAAAAGCGCCCCGCCGATGGACGGGGCGCTTTCGTTTGTAAAGCAGATAGCGCGGCTGAATTTATCAGTGATTCTTTAATGTGGTGTAAAATATCCAAATGCTGCGGGGACGCTGTAAATATTTGCAAGCTCCGTGCGACGCACCCAGAGGAGTGAGACTGTCTCTTTGGCGTCCACCTCAGCTGCCATCAATGGCGTTTCGTTCGTATCTGCAACGGTGACTTCCCAGCCCGTGAGGTCCCATTCTATATGTGTGAATACATGGCGGGCGGGTGGGAGCGGCGTGATGTTTAGAATATCGTATCCCTCGGCTGTGAGATGCGCGTGCACGGCGCGTTTTGATAGCTTGCCGTCCACATTCGGATATTCCCAAAGTCCGGCCAGCAGTCCTCTTGCAGGACGCTTTCGTATGGCATACAGATCCCCTGCACGCAAGAGAAGGATGGTGCGGCGCTCGTGTCTACGCACTTTGGGTGCGCTCCGCACGGGATAGTCCTGCTGTGCGCTGTACTCGTGCGCCAGACAGAGCCGGCACACAGGGCAGGCATGACAGAGCGGAGCACCGTTCGGCAGGCATATCGTTGCACCGAGATCCATAAACGCCTCGTTGAGCAGTCCCGCCTCGTGTCCCGTAGGGTAGGAGGGGGAAAGTGCTGCCTCGAGTGCGCGTTTGGTCACATCCTTTGCGATGTCTATTGGATTTGCGGTGATGCGTGCAGCAACGCGCAGGAAATTTCCATCGACGGCAGGATGCGGCAGACCGTAAGCAAAGGATGCGATGGCGCTCGCCGTATATCGACCGATCCCGGGGAGGGCAAGCAGCGCATCAAAATTGTTGGGCAGGGTGCCGCCATGGTCGCGGACGATGACCTCAGCGGCGCGTTTTAGGTTGCGGGCGCGGCTATAGTAGCCAAGTCCCTGCCAGAGCTTCATCAGCACTTCGCTGTCGCAGGCAGCGAGTGCGTGTACCGTCGGCAGCGCCTCTAGGAAGCGTAGATAGTAGGCGCGTACGACATTGGCACGCGTTTGCTGCAGCATGATCTCTGAGATCCAGACATGATAGGGCGTTGGCTCGTCACGCCACGGCAGGTCACGCGTATCGGGGGCAGATTTTCGCCACGCGAGCAGCGTCTTACAGAGGGCGGGAAAGATCGCGCTGCCCGCCCATGGGACAATATTCATTGACAGTTCTCCTTTTCTTCTGTATTCTACCACAGATGTGCATTGCAGCAAAAAAATATTGACAAAAAAGAAGGCGCGGGCGATAATGAAGGAGTTTTCCCGGGATTCGGCAGTCGCATCAGGCAAAGAGGAGTTCATCATGATGAAGCATATTCTGTCCGTCTTTGTAGAAAATCAGACGGGGGTTCTGGTGCGTGTCGTGAGTATGTTTTCGCGCCGTGAGTTTAACATTGACAGTCTCTCTGTCGGTGTTACAGAGTCTTTGGATTTCTCCCGCATCACGGTAGTGATCTATGGGGACGAGAATCTCGTTGAGCAGATGATTAAACAGCTGGAGAAGATGCCTGTCGTGCGTGCAGTGCAGCGCCTCGATGAAAAGAGCGCGGCGTGCCGAGGGATGACGCTCATCAAGGTGCGGGCAGATGACAACAATCGTCTTGACGTATTGAAGATGGGCGAGCTGTTCCGCGCCCATGTGATAGATGTGGAAGCGGCGTCGATTATCTTTGAGATTACGGGCGGTGATGATAAGGTGACGGCATTTTTGAAGGTTCTTCAACCGTATGGCATCATCGAGGTCATACGCACGGGGCTGATTGCACTCGAACGCGGGGAACATACGATTTACGAGCATTGTGAGGAGCGTGAGTACTATGGCAAAAACTTACTATGATCAGGATGTCAACTGGAGTGTACTTGACGGAAAGACGGTTGCAATCATTGGCTATGGCAGCCAGGGACATGCGCACGCGCTGAACCTCAAGGACAGCGGTGTCAACGTCGTCGTCGGTCTTTATGAAGGCTCGAAATCGCGCAGGATTGCCGAGGAGGATGGACTAAAGGTGCTGTCCGTAGCGGAGGCCGCACGACAGGCAGATGTTACGATGATCCTCATCCCAGATGAAAAGCAGGCGGCACTTTATCAAAGTGAGATTGCACCGAATCTAAAGCCCGGCAGCGCACTCGCGTTTGCACATGGATTTAACATCCATTTCAATCAAATTGTACCCGCTGAGAATATCGACGTGTTTATGGTTGCGCCCAAGGGCCCTGGTCATCTCGTACGCCGCACATTCCGCGAGGGCGGCGGTGTGCCGGATGTGTTCGCTGTTGGACAGGACGCAACGGGCAAATGCTTTGATCTCGCACTCGCCTATGCGCGGGGGATTGGCGGCACGCGTGCGGGTGTCATTCAGACGACATTCAAGGAGGAGACGGAGACCGACCTCTTTGGCGAGCAGGTGGTGCTCTGCGGCGGCGTAACGCATCTCATTCAAAAGGGGTTTGAGACACTCTGCGAGGCGGGGTATCAGCCGGAGATCGCGTATTTTGAGTGTTTCCACGAGATGAAGCTCATCGTCGACCTCATGTATGAGGGCGGCATGGCAAAGATGCGTAAATCCATCTCCGATACGGCGGAGTATGGCGACTATACGCGCGGTCCCCGCATCATCACAGATGAGACGAAAGCAGTGATGAAGAAGATCCTCGGCGAGATTCAGGACGGCACGTTTGCGCGTCAGTGGCTCACGGAGAACAATGCGGCCGGGCGTGCGAACTTTCTCGCAGAGCGCCGCATCCACGCCGACCATCCGATTGAAACGGTTGGCAAGGAGCTGCGCAGCATGATGTCGTGGCTGAAGGACGGCGCGGATCTGCGTAAAGACTAAGAGCGCGGCTTTTCGACAAACACAAAAGGGGCTGCACAGCCCCTTTTTCTGTTTTGTATCTTTGTGGTGCGATGCCCCTAAGTGAACCTGAGTGGAGCCAGCGGAAACGAGGGTGCGTTCTGCCCCTGCGGATTTATTTCGGAGGGGCGAAGCGCGTTTCAGAAGTCCGCAGGTATCTGGGCAGATAAGCGCACGGCCGCTTGCGTAACACTGGGGTCGCGTGGGGGCGACCATATGTATTATCCTTTGGGAGGGCAATGAATGGGCATGAATATGAGCGAGAAGATTCTCGCACGTCATGCGGGACTTGACTTTGTGGAGCCGGGACAGCTTGTCACATGTCGGCTCGACATGGTACTCGCAAATGATGTGACGGGGCCGCCGTCTATCAAGGAGTTTGAAAAGACGGGGCGCCCTGTCTTTGACCGGGAAAAGATCGCGCTGATTCCCGATCACTTTCAGCCGGCAAAGGACATCAAGTCCTCGGAACTTGCGAAAATCATGCGCGATTTCGCACGAAAGCATAATATCCTGCACTACTACGAACAGGGGCGTGTCGGCATCGAGCACGTCCTCCTGCCGGAAAAGGGCATCGTCGGCCCTGGTATGCTGACCATCGGCGCGGACTCGCACACGTGTACCTACGGTGCGGTGAACGGCTTCTCGACGGGCGTCGGCACAACCGATCTTGCGGTCGGGATGGCGACCGGCGCGGCATGGTTCAAAGTGCCTGAGGCGATCAATGTGCATCTGACGGGCAAAAAGCCCTCAGACATCAGCGGCAAGGATGTCATTTTGACGCTGATTGGCATGATCGGCGTGGATGGAGCACTCTATCAGAGCCTTGAGTTCACGGGCGAGGGTGTTGCAGAGCTGACGATGACCGACCGGCTGACGATTGCCAATATGGCAATCGAAGCGGGCGGCAAGAACGGCATTTTCCCGTACGATGATGTGTGCAGGGCGTATGTCGAGGAGCGCATGACCGCGCCGTTTGAGCCGGTGCACGCCGACCCTGACGCACGCTATGCGCGTACGGTAGAAATCAATCTCAGCGCACTGCGCCCCGTTGTTTCGTTCCCGCATCTGCCGGAGAATACGAAGCGTGTGATGGATATAACAGAGCCTATCGCGATAGATCAAGTGGTGATTGGCTCGTGCACGAACGGGCGGCTTGAGGATATGGAGATCGCGGCGGAGATTTTGAAGGGGCATACAGTGCACCCGAATGTGCGCTGTATCGTCATTCCCGGTTCCCCATGGGTCTATCAGGAGTCGATGCGACGCGGATACCTTGACATCTTTATGGAGGCGGGGGCGGCGATTTCAACGCCGACCTGTGGGCCGTGTCTAGGTGGCTACATGGGCATCCTCGCGGCAGGCGAGCGCTGTGTCTCGACGACGAACCGCAATTTCCGCGGGCGCATGGGTCACGTGGACAGCGAGGTCTATCTCGCAGGTCCGCATGTGGCGGCGGCGAGTGCGATACTGGGGCGGATTGCGGCCCCCGAGGAGGTGGCGTAATGTTCGAGGGAAAGGTCTGGCGTTACGGAGACAACATTGATACAGACGTAATTATCCCCGCGCGTTATCTCAATACATTTGACCCAAAGGCGCTCGCAGCGCACTGCATGGAGGATATTGACACGAGCTTTGCACATAATGTCACTGCGGGTGACATTATGGTCGGAGGGAAAAATTTTGGCTGTGGCTCCTCACGCGAACACGCGCCGATTGCAATTGCAGCGTCGGGCGTGCCTGTTGTCATTGCGGCGAGCTTTGCACGTATCTTTTACCGCAACGGCATCAACATCGGTCTGCCGCTCCTTGAGATCGGTGCGGATGTGGAAAAAATCAATGCGGGCGACCATTTGCGTGTCGATCCAGAAACGGGCACGATTGAAAACATCACGACGGGAGATAGATTCCACGCACACCCACTGCCGGGTTTCGTGCAGGACATCGCACGCGCGGGCGGGCTGCTGAACTACATCCGCGAGAATGGAGGCTTCCGCCATGGCGTATAAGATTGCAGTCATCCCTGGTGATGGCATCGGGCAGGAGATCACGCAGGAAGCCGTGCGCGTTCTGCGTGCCGTCGATGCGAAATTCACGCTCGGGCTGACGTACGAGACGCGTGACGCGGGCGGTACGGCATACGATAAGTACGGCACGCCGCTGCCCGAGGACACACTTGTGGTCTGCAAGGCGTCCGACGGTGTGCTCTTTGGTGCGGTCGGTGGGACGAAGTGGGATAGCGTCCCGCCTGCACTGCGTCCTGAGCGTGCCATTTTAGGATTGCGCAAAGGGCTTGGACTATATGCGAATCTGCGCCCCGTGAAGGTCGCGGACGCACTCATCGAGCATTCGCCGCTGAAACCAGAACTCGTGCGCGGCGTCGATCTCGTCATCGTGCGCGAGCTGATCGGCGGCATCTATTTCGGTGAAAAATGTGAGTCTGAGCAGGTGGACGGCACAGAGCGTGCATGGGACATGGAAAACTACTCCGTGCCAGAGGTGGAGCGCATCACGCGCCTGGCCTTTGATACAGCGCGTCTTAGGCGCGGTAAGGTGACCTCGGTTGATAAGGCCAATGTGCTCGCGACTTCGCGGCTCTGGCGGCGCACCGTCACGGCACTCGCGAAAGAATACAGCGATGTGGCACTTGAACATCTCTATGTCGATAATTGTGCTATGCAGCTGGCTGTGCGCCCGACGCAGTTTGATGTGATTGTGACGGGAAATCTCTTTGGCGATATTCTCTCGGATGAGGCGGCGGTGATTGGCGGCTCCATTGGACTGATGCCATCGGCGTCCATCGGCACGGGCACGAGCCTGTTTGAGCCGATTCATGGCAGTGCGCCCGACATCGCAGGGCGGGGTATCGCGAATCCGCTTGGTACAATTCTCTCGGCAGCGATGTTGCTGCGCTATGCACTCCGTGAGGAGGCTGCGGCAGACGCAGTCGAGGCGGCGGTGGATGCGGCACTCGCAGACGGCGTGCGCACGGTGGATATTTACATCGAGGGCACAGGCTGCAAGAAGGTTGGCACGACGGAGATGACAGACGCCGTGCTCGCACATTTGTAAATACATGGGACTGTTGCACGAAGGTAAATTTATCTTTGTGCAACAGTCCATCTTTTCGTAT
>CALIBA010000151.1 GCA_938045435.1 uncultured Selenomonas sp. | reverse complement strand
TAGGATGTCCCGCAAACTATCTCCCCAGAGATTAAAGACAGCGACCACAGATGCAATCGCAAGTCCCGGGAAAATCATCAGCCACGGCGCCGTCTGAATCAGCTGACGCCCCTCATTCAGCATGAGCCCCCACTCCGGCGCCGGCGGCTGTGCACCAAAACCGAGGAAGGAGAGCCCTGCCAGCTCCATCATCAGTGCGCCAATATCAAGCGCAGCTGTAACGATGATGATTGGTATAATATTGGGCAGGATATGCCGCCGAATCATCGCAAGCGGGCGTGTGCCGTTGGTAATCGCAGCGGACAGGAAGTCCTGTTGTTTGACTTTCAGCGTCAGACTGCGCGCCAGACGTGCATATTTCGTCCAGCCGACGATGACGACAGCAAGAACGGCATTGACCGCACTGCCGCCGAGCACACCGGCAATTGCAATCGCAAGCACAATGCCTGGGAATGCAAGGAACACATCTGTCAGGCGCATGATGATATTGTCCACCTTGCCGCCGACATAGGCAGAGATCACACCGATCATTGTGCCAAGGCCTGACGAGATGGTGACAACGATCAGCGCCATTGTAATCGAAATGCGTGCACCATAGAGAATGCGTGTAAAGATGTCACGCCCGAGCTTATCCGTGCCGAAGTAGTGCTCAGCAGATGGCGGCAACAGCGAGTTTTGTATTGCCGATTCATACGGATCGTATGGCGAAATGATCGGTGCGCAGATGGCCACGAGGACAATTAAGAGAATTGTCCCCGTATAGAGACGAAACAGCAGTTGATCCCGCGTCATGCCTTCGCCCCCTTCCGCAGTCTCGGGTCAAGATAGGTATAGGATATGTCAACAATGAGGTTGACAAACATATAGAGCGTTGCAATCCAGAGCACGAAGCCCTGCAGCAGCGGGTAGTCGCGCATCTCGATGGCGCGTACTGCGACACGCCCGATGCCCGGCCATGAGAATACGATCTCAATGACGGCAACACCGCCGAGCAGCCACCCGATGGAAAGGCCAAGCAGTGTAATGAGCGGCAAAAAGGCATTCGGCAGAACGTGTCGCAGCAGAATACGCGGCATTGCCATGCCGCGCGCCTTAAGTCCCGTGACATAATCCTGTCCGAGTTCCTCGAGCACTGCTGTGCGCACCTGCCGCGTATACTTCGACGAAAGCAGAATGGCCAGTGTAAACGCAGGAAGAACCATGCGGTCAAGGCTCACCTCCCCACCCGCGATGGGGAACAGCCCGAGCTTCAGCCCGAATACATAGAGGAGAATCAGTCCGACCCAAAAACTTGGCATGGACACCCCTAAGAACGTAAATACGCGAATGATCTGATCCGGCCACCGATTGCGGTAGAGTGCCGAGATAACACCTGCCGGCAGTGAGATCATCAGCATCATCGTGATTGCCGTTCCTGCCAGAAGGAGCGTGCCCGGCAAATTTTGCAGGAGCTTTTCCTGCACCGGCATCTTCGCCGAGTAGGAACGCCCCATATCTCCATGCAGAACACCGGTCAGCCAGCTGATATACTGCTCGTGGAACGGTCGATCGAGGCCCAGCTCACGGCGCGTCTGTTCGATGGTTTCCTGTGAGACAATGGTATCTCCTGTCTCCAGGATGGCATCCACGGGATCCCCCGGGGCAATGAATGTCAAACTGAACGTCAGAAAACTCACACCCAGCAGCGTCAAAAGCATTTGTGCCAGACGCATCAACAAAGCCTTTACATCCAACTCTCCAACTCCTTTTACCAGAAAATAAAAACCGCCTGTCCCAGAGCGAACAGGCGGCAAAAGTACATGAAAACACACAGCAATTTTCTATTTCCCACAGACACAGAAAACCGCTTTATTCATCTCCCCATCACTCGTGAGTCCATCAATGAATCCTATTGTAAGCAGGCTTTCCGGCTCATAGTTCACCATATACTTCCGCCTTCCCGGTTCTCACCAGTGACTTTACAGGCACAGGCTATGCGCCTGTGGAAGTATATTCCCTATATACGGCTGCGGGACAGCACGGGCTTTACACCCGTTTTCCTCTCATCGCTCAGCAAATTGACATACACGCTAATTGCTGACACTTACAACGTATTCTATGCAGTTTTAATAAAATGATAATCGTAGTATATCTACATCATGTATACTTGTCAATACATTCATTTTAGATTATCTTGCTCATATCGGAAAAAAGTCCTGTTATTTCAAGAATTATTCTTTAATCATATGATTCTAATAAACGATTTGCATATCTTTTCTGATAGATATTCCAAAGCAATGCGGAAGCGCAGAGCGCACGAATCGACTGATCCAAGGCAAGCGACAGCCATGCCCCCTCCAGGCCCATCTGAAATTGGTTCAAAAACATATGGGTAATGATCGGGCGCAGTATGGTGATGCTGAGACAGGAATATGCTGCCACCTGCATGGTCTTTCCGCTGGCACGCAGGATCCCGGCACAGACCATCTGGTGCGCCGAGGGAAAACTCACTGCTGCGACATAGATGAGAATAAGACTGCCAAGCGGAAGCAGCATAGGATCACTCGAATAAATCCCAAAGATCTGTTCACGAAATACGAAGGTCAGAAGAAATGACACGACAGAAAAAATAAGCCCCCACCGTATCCCTGTCCAAAGATATTTCCGCCATACATATGCCTTTTCTTGATCTCGGTGATGCCCTGCAAGCACGGTGCTCGCCTTACCAATACCGCTGCTGAAACTGTAATAGAAGTCACAAAAATTCATGACAATTGCATGCACAGCGTAGGGAATTGTGCCCAGCTCTGCCACCATGCGCGTATAGATCACCATGCCAATGCGTTCAAAGCCCTGCTCGCTGAAAATCCCTCCGAATACACCAAGGAATTCACGCAGATACGCGCGTGTGAGCAGATAGTTCCCCTGGTAAAAAATTCCATTCCGGACAAGTACATGAATACTGAGTACAAAAGACCATACAGCGCCGCCCAGTGTTCCAAGCGCGGCACCGAGAACCCCAAGCGCTGGAAATGGGCCAAGCCCAAAGATAAGAAGCGCATTGAGAACAACATTGACGATATTGCCCTGGATGTTGATAGAAAGGACGGATATGGATTCCCCACGTCCAAACATCACTGCCTGCAACGACGTGGAAAGAGATGTAATGAATACGGCCGGCAGCGTCCATGCGGCATAGGTTACAGCATCGCCAAGATACTCCTGCTGTGCACCCATCCATAGAAGAATGTCATCAATGAACAAAAAGAAGAAAATATGTGCAACGCCAAGAAATATGGTGACTAAAACCAATGTTTTCTTCAGCACATCACCATAAGTATCATGCTGGCCACGTCCATAACGCTCTGCAACCAAAAGGGTCAGCGCACCGCCGACCGAACGCGCCACCGTAAGAAGCATCATGCGCGGCTGTGTAAAGATACTGACGGCTGCGATGGCTTCTGTGCCGAGTGTACCGACCATGATAAGGTCGGCATTGCTGAGAAAAATCATAAGGACGCCTTCGAGCGCCGCCGGAAGCCCTATGCGCAGATAGGTTCTATCATAGGATGTAAGCACCGTACTATTTCCTCACTGCGAAAATCTATCATTCGGATATAGTACCCTACCACGAAACGATAATTTTTGTCAATACGATCTGCTTTATTTGACAATCTCTTCAAAATCATGTAGGTTTACCTGTGATGAGGAGTGAATAAAATGCCCGTCGAAATCCAAAATGGTCATGACCATCTCGATGATATTGCTGCTTTGTTTGAAGAATATAAACGTTGCATCAATGTTAATGTCAGTTTCCAGCCAAACGATACCCTTCCCGAGGAGGTTGCCTGCCGCTATGCAGAGCCACAAGGACGCATCTATATCGCATACGTGGATGGTATCCCTGCGGGCTGTCTTGCTTTTCATCCGATGACACAGCATGGAGATGCAGAACTCAAGCGCTTTTTTACGCGCCCGCCATTTCGTGGACAGCATATCGGTCATCTGCTGATGGAAAGAGCACTGGCCGATATGATGGATCTCGGCTATCGTCGGGTTTATTTGGATACGCTTGCTGCACTAAAAGCAGCTTGCCGTCTCTATGAAAAATTTGGCTTTGAAGAAATCGCTCCCTATTATAATAACCCTCTGCCGAACGTCGTTTACTATCGCAGGAGCCTTTCCCATGAAAATAGCATGCAGTGATTATGATGGAACCCTTTTTTCGCTAACTGCCGGCATCCCTGATGAGACGCTCGACGCCATTCATGCGTGGCGTGCGGCCGGACATAAATTTGGAATTGTCACGGGGCGAAATCACAGCCTGATCCAAATGGAAATAGATGCATATGATATTCCCTTTGATTTTCTCATCTGTTCCAATGGTGCCTCTCTGCACACCGCAGACGGAACGGCTTTCGCCCGCACGCTGCTCCCCCACAATGCTATGGTGCACCTCTTTCGGTCGCGACACATCCGCAGCTATGACGGGGGGATGCTGTTTTTCACCCCCGCCCGCGCATATGTCTATCGCCACCGGGATGACGCGCCGTCCTCTCATCTGACGACGCTTACCCGACTGGAGGACGCACTCGAACTCAACGATATTGTGCAGATGGGCCTCGCTTTTCAAAATCAAGAGGAACCTTGCACAGCATTTGCAGAAATCGAAGCAGATTTCCCAAATGTGTTTACGGGCAATATCAATCGTCAATACCTTGACCTCAACCGCAAAGGTGTCAATAAGCACCAAGGCATCGCCGATCTCCTGCGCCATAAGAACTGGGGTGATGCCAAGCTCTTTGTGATTGGGGACGACCGCAATGACCTTCCGATGATCAAAGCATATCACGGGTATACAGTAGAGAGTGCCCAACCTTTTATGCACGAGGCGGCACATGCCGTCTATGCTTCCGTAGGAGCAATGCTCCGCATGAATATGTAAAAATCAGGTCTGCCGCAGCATGTGTGGCAGACCTGATTGTTTATCTAAAATATGCTCAGCGATGCAGTGCACGATGTGCAATATCCTTCCGATAAAAGGCTTCCTTAAAGGAGATCTGATCAACGGCCGTATATGCAGCCCGAACTGCCGCAGGAATGTCATCTCCCAATCCGACAACACCGAGTACGCGGCCGCCATTCGTTACGAGCTTGCCAGATTTTTCTGCGGTACCCGCATGAAAGACAAGAGCACCCATGCGCTCAGCAACCTCGATGCCGCAGATTTCATGCCCCTTTTCATAGGCGGCAGGATAACCGCCGGCCGCAATGACGACACAGACCGCAGCACCGTCCTTCCAACGAATTGGTACTTCTGCAAGGTTCCCATCCGTGCAGGCACACATGATCTCTACAAGATCTCCATCGAGAAGCGGCAGCACAACCTGCGTTTCTGGATCTCCAAAACGCGCATTAAACTCGACGACCTTTGGGCCGTCCGATGTAATCATAAGGCCAGCATAAAGGCAGCCGCGATAGAGCCGCCCCTCCTTTTTCATCGCTGCTATCGTCGGTTTTAGGATCTCCTCCAATACCCGATCTGTCATCTCTGGCGTCATGACGGGTGCAGGTGCATAGGTTCCCATTCCGCCTGTATTGGGACCCATATCACCATCAAAGGCACGCTTATGATCCTGTGCACTCACCATGGGGCGAATGACGGTTCCATCTGTGAATGCGAGCAGCGAGGCCTCCTCGCCTTCCATAAATTCTTCAATCACCACGCGGCTGCCTGCTGCACCGAAGGAACGGTCCTGCATGATGCTTCCAATTGCATCCAATGCCTCTCGCTCACTCATTGCGATAATGACGCCCTTCCCTGCAGCGAGACCATCTGCCTTGATGACAATGGGCATATTCTGTTTTTTTACATACGCACATGCTGATGCAGCATCGGTAAAAACCTCATAATGGGCTGTCGGAATACCGTATGCCTTCATAAGTTCTTTTGCAAATGCCTTGGAGGCCTCAAGCTCTGCTGCATTTTTTCGTGGGCCGAATGCACGAATCCCTGCCGCCTCTAACACATCGACAAGACCATTTGTCAAGGGAACTTCAGGACCAACGACAACAAGACCGATTGCTTTCTCCTGCGCAAAATGCAGGATGGCAGCGGTATCTTCCACAGAGATATTTGTCATCTCCCCCATCCCTGGATTTCCTGGAATGGCATAGATTTTATCTGCCCGCGGGCTTTCACTGAGCTTCCAAAAAAGGGCGTGTTCACGCCCTCCCGATCCAATCACGAGTATATTCACGTCTTTGTCCTCATTTTTCAGTCTGCTGTGTCAAATAGGCAGCGATGGCAGAATCATAGTCAGCGGTATGCGCAAATGCCTCATGCGCGAGCTGCATCCGCGTCATGCCGTCCACAGCACCGTCCGATTTGATCTTGGCCGCAATCTCATCATAGCGTGCCGGATTGGTAATGACTGTAACGAACCTAAAGTTCTTCGCTGCCGCGCGAATCATGGCAGGCCCCCCAATGTCAATTTGCTCCACAGCCTCAGCAAGGGTTACATTAGGGCTGGCCACTGTTTCTTTGAATGGATAAAGATTGACAACGACGAGATCAATTGGGGTGATTTTAAGCTCACGCAAAGCCTTTTCATGCGTCTGATTACCGCGCACGGCAAGGATCCCCCCATGGACGAATGGGTGGAGCGTCTTAACGCGGCCATCCATAATCTCAGGAAACCCCGTCACGTCGCTGACGTAGACAACGGGAATGCCCGCCTCGCGAAGGACTTTCATGGTTCCGCCCGTAGAAACAATCTCAATGCCTGTCTCATGCAGTGTGCGTGCGAACGCCACGACACCGCTCTTATCTGATACACTGATGAGGGCACGCTTTATCTTCATGATGTTCCTCCTTCACGGACAGGTAAGATATGGACCCGCCGTCCTTTCGTATACAATCTCCCCTCGGTATAGAGCCGTATCGCCTCGGGAAATATGCGATGCTCCTGCTCCAGTACCCGAGCTGCAAGCGTCTCCTCGGTGTCCTCCTCAAGGACAGGAACCGCCGCCTGCATGATGATGGGCCCGGAATCCATCCCCTCGTCTACAAAATGCACGGTACATCCGCTAACTTTTACACCATAGGAAAGTACATCGCGGTGCGCATGTGCCCCGGGAAAGCTCGGTAAAAGCGCGGGATGGATATTCAAAATGCGTCCTGTATAGGCATGCACAAAGAGCGGTGACAATATACGCATAAATCCCGCGAGCACGACAAGAGTCACATGATGTGCGTGGAGTACATCCAGCAAGGCCTGCTCAAAGTCCGTCCGTTCCTTGTAGTCACAATATGCGACAGTAACGGCAGGAATCCCCGCTTCCTGTGCCCGAACGAGCGCATAAGCATCCGCCTTATCTGCAATCACAACGGAAATCTCGGCTTTGATTGCACCACAGGCAACAGCATCCATGATGGAAGCAAGATTAGAACCACGCCCGGAGCATAATATGCCCAGTCTCTCCTCACACATCAAAGACACCACCTTTGATGATGGCTTCATGTGCTCCAGTGGTGACAAGACCAATCCGGTAAACCGTCTCGCCCTGCCTGCGCAGATATTCGGTGATGCGCCTTGCCTCATCTGCAGAGGCGATGAGCACCATCCCAATTCCCATGTTGAATGTGCGGTACATCTCTGCCCAGTCCACATTTCCCCATGACTGAAGCAACCGAAAAATGGGAGGAATCTCCCACGCCTGCCCATCAATCTCTGCACCCATATGTTCCGGGAGTGCACGGGGAATATTCTCATAGAACCCGCCGCCCGTGATATGCACCATACCATGAATGTCAAACTGATGCAGCAGCGGCAGACAAGTCCGTGGATAGAGCCGGGTCGGTGTCAAAAGTTCCTCTCCAATTGCCTTGCCAAGTTCCTCGATGTATTCATCTCCTCGGAAGCCTTTGCGCTCAAAGCAGATCTTCCGCACGAGTGAGTATCCATTGGAGTGCAGCCCCGCGGATGGCAGCCCCAACAGGACATCTCCATCATTCACGCGGGCAGGCGTGATAAGCTTTGCACGCTCGACAACACCGACTGAAAACCCTGCAATATCATATTCTCCTGCGGGATAGAATCCCGCCATCTCGGCTGTTTCTCCGCCAATGAGCGCACACCCCGATTCCTTGCAGGCACGTGCAACCCCCTTGACGATCTCGGCAACCTGCTGTGGCGCGAGCTTCCCAACGGCGAGATAGTCAAGGAAAAAAAGAGGCTCCGCCCCCTGCACAAGAATATCATTGACACACATAGCCACAACATCCTGGCCGATGGTATCATGACGGTCCAGCATGAATGCAATGCGCAGCTTGGTCCCGACGCCATCCGTCCCCGACACGAGAACCGGCTCTTTATACGCCTTTGCACGGAGCGCAAACAGTCCGCCAAAGCCTCCAATGTCGCCTAGTACCTCCGGACGATAGGTTTCCCGTACAGCATCTTTTATCAAAGACACAGATGCATTCCCCGCATCAATATCGACACCCGCATCACGGTAGGTCATTTTCTCCATCGACACTCATAGCTCCCTTTCACGCTGCGCAATCCGCCGCTGCTCCGCAATAATCTTATCATCTTCATCAAGCTCGATATCCTCCTCAGGAACGGGGTAATCGTTGTTGAAACAAGCGTAGCACATATGATCGGGGTTGAGTGCCGGAACACATTGCCGCAGCCCTTCGATTGAAATAAAATGCAGAGAATCCGCACCGATAAATGCGCGAATCTCCTCAACACTCTTGCGCGAAGAGATCAGTTCCTTGCGGACAGATGTATCAATGCCATAATAACAAGGGTCTGTGATCGGGGGGCTGCTGATACAGACATGAATTTCACGCGCACCAGCATTGCGCAGCAAACGGACGATCTTGCCGCTCGTTGTTCCGCGCACAATAGAATCGTCAATCATAATAACAGATTTTCCCGCAACAACAGAGCGTACGGGACTGAGTTTCAGTTTTACGGCTGCATCCCGCTGCTTCTGTGTAGGCTGGATAAATGTACGTCCGATGTAGCGATTCTTAATGAGGCCTTCGGCAAACGGAATCCCCGCTTCATAGGCGAATCCTGTTGCCGCCGTGGTCCCGGAGTCCGGCACGGAGATGACGACATCCCCACGGAACCCGGATTCACGCGCAAGGACACGTCCCATTTCAAAGCGCGCCGCATGGACACTCTGTCCATCAATGACGGAGTCCGGGCGCGCGAAATAGATATATTCAAAGATACAGGAGGCAATCGTATTTCCATTGGAAAAACGGTAGGATTTAAGCCCATTCTCATCGATGACGACCATCTCCCCAGGAACGACATCACGCACGAATGAGGCGCCGTTGACATCGAGAGCACAGGTTTCTGACGAGAGTACCCAACCTCCATCGGGCGTCTTTCCAATACAGAGGGGACGGAATCCTTGCGGATCACGTACGCCGATGAGTTTATCCTCTGTCATGATCGTGAGGCAAAACGCCCCTTTAACCACCGCGACAGCCTCTAAAATCCGCTCCTCAACAGAGGCACAGCGGGAACGCGCGATAAGATGAACAAATACCTCAGAGTCAATTGTTGTCTGAAAAACAGTTCCTTCAGACTCAAGTCTGCGGCGAACAACGGCGGCATTGGTGAGATCCCCGTTATGGGCAAGTGCAAGCGCCCCCCCTGCATAGTTGACACGCAGCGGCTGCGCATTTGCCGCAAGGCTGAAGCCTGTGGTCGCATAGCGGACATGCCCAATGGCGATTTTTGCATGATCGAGATGCGGAAGCCGGTCGCGGAACACCTCACTGACAAGACCCATTCCTTTTTTCACATCGATCCAAGAACCGTCCGTAAGCGCGATGCCTGCACTCTCCTGACCGCGATGTTGGAGTGCATAGAGTCCAAGGTACGTCATCTCGGAAACATGTTCCAAAGGAGCGTAGACACCATAGATGCCGCATTCTTCCTTCCACTTTGGCACTTTGTCGTACATGGGTATTACGCTTCTCCCGTCAGCCTGTGAAGCATCTCTTTATAGGCATCCTCTACCCCGCCAAGGTCACGGCGGAAGCGATCCTTGTCCAGTTTCTCCTTAGTATCGCTGTCCCAAAATCTGCAGTTATCCGGGGATATTTCATCAGCGAGAATGATCTTTCCCTCTGCATCTTTCCCAAATTCAAGCTTAAAATCAATGAGATCTACATGCTTTTTCTTGAGAAATTTCGTGAGCACATCATTCACTTTAAGAGAGATTCTTTCGATTTCATCTAATTCTTCATCTGTTGCAATATTTATGGCACGAATGTGATAGCGATTGAGCATCGGATCTCCAAGATCATCGTTCTTGTAACAATATTCGATGATCGGCATCGGCATCGGCACGCCTTCCTCAAGCCCAAGACGCTTTGCAAGCGACCCCGCAGCCACATTACGAACAATGACCTCAAGCGGAATCATGTTGAGTTTCTTTACAATCATCTCACGGTCACTTGGCATAGAGACATAGTGATGCGCGATACCTTCTTTGGCAAGCAAGTCAAAGAAGAATGCGGTCATCTTATTATTCATGATGCCTTTATCTGTAATCGTTCCACGTTTCGCCCCATTGCCTGCGGTTGCATCGTCTTTATAGTATACGAGGTATTCATTTGGCTTTTCTGTCGCATAAATGATCTTTGCCTTGCCCTCATAAAGAGCCTCTTTCCGCTCCATTATGGCCTGCCTTTCATTGCTCTTTTCCTGCTCTTTACACATAATCATCATCAAAGCTGCGCGGCAACACGCTCTGCCTTTGCCTCAACCTCCAGAACCATCTTCTTTCGATGATCCACCAGTGCCTTGGCAATCGTTGGATCTTTTACCGCGAGAATTTCCGCAGCAAATATGGCAGCATTCTTTGCGCCATTGACTGCCATCGTTGCGACCGGAACTCCAGACGGCATCTGCACGGTGCTGAGCAGCGCATCCATACCGTTGAGCGGTGTTGCATTGACAGGAATGCCAATGACCGGCTTAATCGTATAGCTCGCCACAACACCCGCAAGATGTGCTGCCGCCCCCGCCGCAACAATGAACGCAGCAACGTCCTTGCTGCGATCCGCTGCCACAACGAAATCACGTACATTGGAAGGGGTGCGGTGTGCTGAGGCAACTTTGACTGCCGGTTCAATGCCAAATTGCTTCAGAAGCTCCACAGCGGGCTTTAGGATGGGCCAGTCAGAGTCGCTTCCCATAAGAACTGCTACCTTCATTCTACCATCTCCTCGGGTTCTATGATACAGAGAAATTTCAATCGTGTCAATAGAATGAAAATAGACCTGACGTATGTAAATGTGTCAGGTCCAATGTATTTTGTATCACATATGTTCAGTTGTACCATGTGATTGTGTACACAGATATGTCCATCCGTCACGCTGCTCGATGCGCCCTTCTTTGAGTAAGCGCCCCAGTGCACGCTTAAACGCCGCCTTGCTGATATGGAACCGATCGCGAATCACTTCCGGAGAAGCGGCATCTGTATAGGGCATTTTTCCGTCATGTGCATGTAAAAGTGCAAGAATGCGCTCTGCATCCTCTAAGCGGGCGTCTTCTTTGGGAGGACGCAAAGAAGCATTCAGTCTGCCGTCTTCACGCAGATATGTCACGCGTACTGCAACACGCTGCCCAACGCGCGGACGTTCCGGGATTTCCTGATGATCGATGAATGCAATATAATGCTCATCCGTAAAGACAAACGCGCCACGTGCGGTGATGTTGTAAACTGAGCCCATCAAACGATCTCCAACACGTACTCCCTCCGCCGGACGTGCGGCACGACGCAGCTCATCCTCAACCTCCATCGTCACTGCAAGGCGCCCCGATTTATCCGTATAGAGTTTCGCCCAAACTGTTTCACCGACCTGTGGCCGCCCACGCATCCCTGCATAGGGGAGAAAAATGCCGCGCTCTGCACCGACATCCAGAAAAGCGCCCTCCTTCGTAACGTTAATGACGCGCAGACGTGCAACCTGCCCCTCTTTCATCCTCGGCGTACGCATACTTGCCGTAAGCCGCCTCTTTGGGTCGAGATAGAGAAAAACCCGTACATACGAACCAATCTTTACGGGCGCTGTC
Source organism: uncultured Selenomonas sp. (assembly GCA_938045435.1). Classification (GTDB taxonomy): domain Bacteria; phylum Bacillota; class Negativicutes; order Selenomonadales; family Selenomonadaceae; genus Centipeda. The sequence continues at coordinate 3,516 of CALIBA010000151.1, read as the reverse complement.
TGCTGTAAGGTATGGAGCAAAATATCGTCATTGGTATTTCCCGTCTCCGCATCAAGAAAGACACCCAGCTCACTCTCGCGGACAGCACGCAGTTCTGCAACTTGGCTCGGCCCATATTTCCGATCTCCTCGGCGATGTGTCCCTACTGACGTTCCTGCTTTGTCCTGCATGTAGGCTATTCCTCGTATGGGATGCGCTTCGCATCTCCCCACAGACGCTCCAATGCATAGTATTCACGTGCTTCCTGCTGAAACACATGGGCAATGGTGTCCCCATAATCGAGCAGAACCCACTCCCCTTCACGATACCCCTCTTTATGAAGAAAAGAGATCCCTGCTTCTTCAAGCTTTTCCTCGATATTGTCCGCAATGGCACGCACCTGCGTTGCCGTATTCGCGGAGCAGATCACAAAATAATCATTTGTTGACATGAGGCCGATCATATCCATCTGCACGATGTCACGTGCCTTCTTCTCATCTGCCGCCTTACAGATCGCGCGGCATTTTTCCTGCTCTGTCAAAAGATATTCCTCCTATTCTTTTGTATCCACTTGCTCGGACGGGAAAAGTTCCTCGATGATGGCATCGGTTGCAGCACGATCCATGACCCAAACGGTATCATCGTCCCGAGAAAAATCACCAGGCAACATAATCGTACGGGGTGGCTCGCTGCTCAATTTTCGGATGACATTGCCAATGTGTACAGAATCAAACATCTCTGCACTCGTGATGACATCTTTCCTCAGTACATCTGCAATCGCAGGTACCTTAAGGAGTGTATCCACGCGCAGCAGCTTCGCATAGAATGCCTTGACAAATTTTTGCTGGCGCTGTGTACGACCGAGATCACCAAGCTCCCCGCCGCGGTAGCGAAGGTAGTGTTCCGCTCCCTCACCATCAAGGTGTCGATACCCCTGCCGGATATGAATGGCCAGATCCGACGCCGGGTCTTCGTAGTCCATATCCTGCTCGACATAGAGATCGATGCCGCCAATCGCATCCACAAGTTTCCCAAATGCATTCATATCAAGAACAACATACTGATGAATGGAGATATTGCACATCTGGTTCAGTGTTCGCACCATCAGCGGTGCTCCGCCAACTGTATACACAGAACCAAGCCTCATCTCCCCTTTGTCCAGTGCTGCACGAACCCAGGTATCACGCGGAATATTGAGCAGACGAACTTTGCCCGTGGCATTTTCAAAACTGATGAGCAAAATGGCATCCGCTCGATGCTCTGGAATATTATCTGCATTTACCGCATCATCAAGTCCAAGCACAAGCACATTCGTATACCCGTCAAAGCGTACATCGACTGTACCACGGTTCTCCTCCTGCCGCACAAGATACGCCATATACATATCGCGCACATCGCGGTATGCCTGAACACCCCAGCCGATGATGTAGTAGCCTGCAATGCTGGCAAGCACTATAAAAAAGAGGGTACATATAAATTTTATGATTCCGCGGAAAAAGTGCATACGCCGACGTTGTTCCCGCTGACGGCGCCGTTTGTTGATATTCTCACGCGAATTTTCACGCGCAAGCTGCGCCGCAATTTCCTCCGCATCATACTCTGCCATATTGTATTAGCCTGTCATCTTTTCTCTAAAATCAGTTCGTTCCGTGCTGCTATCGTGGAGGGATGAATCAGCCCGCCCTTGCTGATAACAAAGCGGATGGACTCTGTCAGCCCTGCCAGAAGCATCTCATCAAGCGCCGCCGTGCGTGCAAGCGCCCGCAGCCTTTCAGCCTCCGGATAGCTGCGTGAAGGCTCAATCATATCTGCAAAGTAAATGATCTTATCGAGTGCTGTCATATTTTCTCCACCAACGGTATGACGCCAAATTGCCTGTGCCGTCATGGCGTCATTTACCCCATAAAGCTCATAAATACGATATGCACCTACATATGCGTGCAGGAGAAGCGGCATTGCCGCTTCAATCGTTCCTATTGGAATCCCGCGTCTGCGCGCCTCCTGGGGCAGTTCTGCCGTCTCATATTCGCGTCCGCAGTCATGCAAAAGCCCCGCGATACGCGCACGCTCCTCATTCATGCCAAACCGCCGTGCGAGCGCAGCAGCCGTATCAGCTACGCCAAGAGAGTGCTGATACCGACTTGGTTTCAGCCGCTGCGCGAGGATTTCCTGCATCTCATGATAGCTCTTTTCCAGGCGCATGATAGAGCCTCCTTTCTTCAATATATATTTCTACCGCACGCGGCACAAGATAGCGAATGGAAAGTCCTGCACGGATGCGTGCCCGAATCACTGTTGAGGAGATCTCAAGATGCGGGGTCGGCAGCACCTCAATACGGCTGCGTTCCTCAGCCGTAAATTTCTCAGCAATCAATGTTTCATCCAGAGGTACCCCTTGCCGCGTCGCAACAATCAGCCGGCACGAACGCAGCAGACGCCTTGGCTCATGCCAACGATAAAGCGCATTCATGGCATCCGCCCCGGTGATAAAGAATATATCCGCTCCACCATACTGCTCCTGCAGAGATACCACCGTGTCCACCGTATAGGATGGCCCCGCCCGATGCAGCTCAATATCTGATACTGAAAAGAAAGGGTTCTCCCGCACAGCACATGCCGTCATAGCGAGGCGTTCCTCCGGCGGTGCGGCTTGATCGGCAGCTTTATGCGGCGGGCGTGCAGCGGGAATAAAGAGAATATGATCCAGCGCTGCTGCAACGCGAACCATCTCGGCCGTGATGAGATGCCCCATATGAATGGGGTCGAATGTTCCGCCTAGGATTCCGATTCGTCTGCGCACAGTCATCTCACCTTACCATATAAAGAATGAGCAGTATTGCCGCTGTAATGAATATGAATGAGAGTGCAGCACCGAGTACATCGCGGATGTCATACCGCCCTTTTGATGTTGCATAATACTGCCGAAATGTCCGCAGCACAGCTATGAACTTTTGCATGTCATGGACAGCACTCTGTATTCGCTGCGGGAGAAGTGCGTACCTGTCCCTCTCCATAGACGAGATATTTTGTACTCGTCAATGCTTCAAGCCCCATCGGTCCACGCACATGCAGTTTTTGTGTGCTGATGCCAATCTCTGCGCCAAATCCAAACTCGAACCCGTCTGTGAACCGTGTTGACGCATTGACATAGACCGTCGAAGCATCTGCTGCATGCTGAAAGATATGTGCCGCACGAATATCATTTGTCACGATTGTCTCAGAGTGTCCTGTGTTATAGCGGTTGATATGTGCAATTGCCTCCTCGATACTGGAAACGATGCGAATAGAGAGAATCAATGCGCCGTACTCCGTCCGCCAGTCCTCCTCCACGGCAGGTACAGCATCCGGCAATATGGCACATGTTTTCTCACAGCCGCGCAGTTCTACACCGTCTGCATGCAGAATCTTTGCCATCCGCGGCAAAAAATCTGCTGCTGCCTCTGCATGAACGAGCAGCGTCTCTGCTGCATTGCAGACAGAAGGACGCGAAACTTTTGCATTCTGTACAATGCGTATCGCCATTTCAACATCTGCTGC
>CALIBA010000150.1 GCA_938045435.1 uncultured Selenomonas sp. | reverse complement strand
CAATACCGTACAGAATATCAGCTATACGTCCCCTTCTCCCCCTGTGCAGAATGGAGGCGGCGGCTATGTATTGAATGCCGGTTCTGTCATTCAGGCGACGCTCCTTACCGGTGTCACAAGCAATGTACCGAACGGGGATGTTGTGGCGCAAGTGCGGCAGGATATTTATGATAGTCTGACAGGTCGATATTTGCTGATTCCGCAGGGCAGCCGCCTGATTGGAAAAACGGCACTTGCAGGAGGCAAGCGCATAGGTGTTGTTTTTCAGCGAATCATCCTGCCCAACGGTGCGTCACTCAACCTTCCGGATCAACAGGCGATCGATGGCGTAGGTTATCCCGGATTGGTGGATAAATATGACGATCATCGCGGCTCAATTTATCGTGCGGGGGTCATCACTGCGCTGCTTGGAGCAGGAATGCAGAGTCTGACAGGCAATACATCCGGCACGGATAACCGCAGCCCCGGAGAAGAGGCGGTATCGGGTGCAGTCGCCTCCATTCTTCGCACCGGGCAGCAGCTGATTGCCAAAGATGTAGATGCACAGCCGACGATCGAGATTACGCCCGGCTATCAGTTCAGCGTATTCATCAATCAAGACCTCTCGATCGGCGCATACGAGTACAGCAATGAATAACTTTGTGCGCATCTATATCTTCCTGATGACGCTGCTGGTTGGCGCATGGATAGCAACGCAGAAGCTCGCAGAAATGCTTGCGTATAATCCGCGTCTTGGTACGCCGTTTCTCTTGCAGGGAAAACCGTACTATATGCCGTGGGATTATGTGCGGTGGTATTTCAAATTCAACGACGAGATACCGCTTGCTTTCAAGGAAACCAATATCTATATCCTCGGGGCGTTTGTCATTGCGCTTGTCATCCTTGCGCTCACGCTGCCAAAGAAGCAGGACGATTCACACGGCAGTGCCCGTTGGGGGGCATACGAAGACCTCACGAAGATGGAGCTGATCAGCGCGGCCGGTGTTGTTGTTGGGCAGCGCGATAATGCGTTCATCCGTGCTGTGACGGGGCTTATGCGCACGTTAGATACGCTGCAAAAGGAAAAGGTCGCCTATGCGGAAATGGGGTTTGAGCGGCGTCAAGATAAAACGAAGGACGCCCTGATGAATCGGATCACGCATATTTCACAGCGACTTGCAGATGAAGATGTGTCAAGTGAAGGTCAGAAGAAACTGATGCAGCAGCGTTCCGTGTTGGAAGAAGAATTGCAGCGCATACAGAGCTATGACCCGAAATCCGATTTGTTCACGGTTTATCCGTTTGTAGCCCTCTACAAGTGGATCGTGCAATTTCATGCCAAAATTGCACATTTCTATCTGCGCGATAACTCCAACAAACATCTTGCCGTCATTGCCCCCACACGCAGCGGCAAAGGCGTCGGACTCATTATTCCTACGCTTCTTGGTGGTTGGAAGTCCTCGGTCATCGTCAATGACATCAAATCCGAAAACTGGGGCGTTACTGCGGGTTTTCGTAAGCGCATGGGACATACGGTCATCAAATTTGAACCAACGGCGACGGATGGGAGTACAGCACGCTGGAATCCACTTGACGAGATTCCGATCGGCACGCCGGAAGAAGTGTCCGCTGCACAGAATCTTGCCTACACGCTGGCAGACTATGAGGGAAAAGGGAAACTCGATCATTGGGGAAGCAATGCGGCCGTTGTTATAACGACGGTCATTCTGCATCTCAAATATGCGCACTTTGCTGATCCTGAGCATTACCCGCACCCGCCGACGCTCTATGATGTTGCGTCTTTCATGAAGTCTAATACCGTAGGGATGGTCGATGATGAAGGGAATCCGGTTTATGAATGGGTTGATGCGGATGGCAACGCCTATGACAATCCTACCGAAGGTGCTGAGAAAATGCAGAAACTTGAGATCAAGGGATTCGTGGAATCCCTTGAAGACATGATGAATTTCGAGCATGTCCCCGACGACGGCATTGAAATCCGTGCGTGGGATCGCGAGCAAGGCGGTTACGTCAGTCGCAGATATACGCCAGAGGATATGCGAAACATGTACCCGCTGGCTACCACGCTGGACGATTCCCCCAATATGCACCCGATTATCTGTCAAAACTTCCGCGAGATTGCCGCAAAGCCGGACAATGAATGCGGCAGCATCGTTTCCACCGCGAATACCGCCCTCAAGGAGTACCTTGATCCGACGCTTGCACGCAATACGTCCGTCAGCGACTTCTGTGTCGATGACCTGATGAATTACAAGCGTCCCGTATCGCTTTATCTGGTGACACCGCCGTCCGATCTGCTGCGCCTTGCACCGATATTCCGGCTTTTCTTTGAAATGATGGTCAAACATCATGCAAAGAAAATCGGGACATACGAGGGCGGCAGAGCGAAAACGATTTATAAGCATAAATGCCTGTTCCTGATGGATGAATTTTCGTCCCTGGGAAATCTGAAGTCCTTTGCCTCCACCCTCTCCTATATTGCCGGATATGGCATGAAGGTGTTCCTCATCAATCAGGGTCTGCCGCAGATCAATGATATATACGGCAAGGACAATCAGATTTTGATGAACTGTCACTTGCAGATTTTTTACGCCCCGAATGACAACGACACCGCAAAATATGCGGAATCACTTCTTGGCAATAAGACAATCACAGTGGAAAGTGTCTCGGACAGCGGTTTTCTCTCGAAGAAGAGTTATTCAAAGTCGCAGACTGGCCGGGCACTTATGACTGCCGATGAGATCAAACGACTTGGCGATCAGGAGATTATCGTCGCAAGCGGCAGTCCGCCGATCCTGACGGACAAGGTGAAGTATTACGAGAGCGGCTATTTTCTTTCGCGGCTTTACGATGCTCCCGCCGCAAGCGATATTATCCGCAGTCACCCATATCCTGAACGCGATGCGCTGCTTGCACAAGGAAAGAAAAGCGGTGCAAAAAAGAAATACCCGGCGTTCCGCCCGCAATGGATTGAAAATGGCGTCACCGATGCCGGCACGGTAACAAGAAAGGAGTAAATATGGCGTCATTAAAGCAGATGGAGAAACGCTGGGAAAACCTGCGCAGAAAGCAGGAGGCGCTTCAGCAGGAAATGAAGAAGACGAAGCGCAACATGGAGATGCAGCGGACCAATGACATTGGCCGGATTATCCGCAGAACGGGTTTTCCGGTGCATAACATGGCGATCTTGGTCGGTGCGCTTGTCCACGCCAAAGAGCGTATTGATGCGGGCGATCGTCAGGCGATGGATCAATACATCAGCTGCTATACGCGCTTTCAAGCGGATCATCCCGATGTGGGCTTAGACGATTTCATGGAAGAAGCTGCGGTGCAGCAGGAGGAAACGACGGAAGCCGAGAGCGACGAGGGCGGTGAGGAGAGCAATGGCGAGTGAAAACCCGAACTTTGATGTAGTGCTTGGTGTGGATGCTGTAAAGTTAATGCAGCGAGACGACATAACAGAGCTTTACATCAATGATGATGGGAAAATATGGTACAACTCTCACATTGAGGGGAAGGTGAAAACAGAAATATATCTGACGCCCGGAAAAGCACAGGCGATTATCGAACTGGCAGCGGGACAGGCGGGGAAAGTCGTCAATGAAGATATTCCGTCCATATCGGTGGAGATTCAAGGATATGGTGCTCGTTTTCAGGGGGAGATCCCCCCCATCGTGCGGCATCCACAGTTCAACATCCGAAAAAAGGCCGTGAAAATCTTTACGTTTCAAGAATATGTGGAGACCGGCTTTATGTCTGAGAAGTATAAGAACTTTTTGGAAGACAGCATTCAAGCGCGTAAAAACATCCTCGTCGCCGGAGGAACGGGAACAGGAAAGACAACCTTCTTGAATGCAATCCTTGCGGCGATTGCTGCCATATCGCCGTATCATCGGCTCATCTCATTGGAAGACCTGCCGGAGCTGCAATGTCCCGCCGAGGACTACAGCCCGATGTTTACGAAACAGGACACCGGCGACAGCAAAATTCGCTACAACATGACTCGCCTTCTCGCAGACTGTATGCGCCGCTCGCCGGATCGTATCATCGTTGGAGAGGTGCGCGACGGTGCTGCCTATACCATGCTCAAAGCGTGGAATACCGGTCATCCCGGCGGTGCATGTACCGTTCATGCCGACGGCGCAGAAGAAGGGCTTACCCGTATCAAATCACTTGCGCAGGAAGACAGCGCAGCCGGTGATGTGAAGGAACTCATCGGGGAGGCAATCGATGTTGTTGTTGCGATCCAGCACGTTGAACTGCCGGACGGACGGAAGAGCCGCATCGTCAGCGACATCATCGAAGTAAAATCCTATGATCCGGTGCGCCGGCAGTATAATATCCGTCATATATAAAGGAGTCCATTATGGACACCTAAAAGGAGGTACAGAGATGGAAGATCATGCAGATTACGGATGGGAAGAGGAGCTGGATGAAAACGTAATCCGAGCATTGGATGAAGCCTACTGTCAAGACCTGCAATCCTGCATGAAGGATGTAGAACCGGTGGCCAATGAACCGGATTGCGGTTTTGAAAAAGTCCGGCAGGAAGCAACCGTCTTACAGGCTGAAATGAGCAAGTTCCGCGCAGAAGAGCGTATAAACGGCGCATCGCCGCAGACGTGGGAGGGCTATGATCCCAAACACGCAGCAATAAAGCGGAACCTCCAAGAAGTTGGCAAGGCTCGCAGCAGCAAACAGCCGGAGGAAATCATGCGCGAGGCATCTGTGCGGGCTTCTGAATCCTTCCGAAATGCCAGTGACTATTTCCGCAAAGAGCGGGAACAGCTCGTTCAGAGGGAACAAAAATACCAGCAAGAGATTGCTGCATTGAAGAAACAGCTTCAAGAAATGCGTTCCATGTTTCCGGGGCAAAACAACAGGGAGATGGAAGCATGCTTCTTGAGCGGCATGAGATTCTTTCGTGCGCTGGAACAGGAACGTGACGCAGCCAGAGAAGGACCCCCGGCGCGTGAGGCAAAACTCTTTGCACATACGCGCGAGGTAGTCAGCGGTGTGTATCGGGACATCAAAGCCGCACCCAGGCAAATTCGTGACGCAATAAAGGAAAAAGCGGATCGGGCAGTAGATGCTGCGGTGCAGCGTGTCGCGGGTGTCTTTGACAAGGCGATTGTCCATTTGGATCAGCGCAGACAGGAAGTTCT
>CALIBA010000149.1 GCA_938045435.1 uncultured Selenomonas sp. | reverse complement strand
TCTAGTATCATTTTGGTAGCCGCGATGAACGAAGTAACGTCGATAACGATACAATATAATGATGAACAAGATGCCGCCTAAATTTTAACATGAAGGAAGAGTACACTGACCGTAGTTCTTGCCAGCATCGTAGGCAATCAGAGGAAAAGCTGCGCGGTTATGTGATATAATGATATGAGTGAACAGGAGGGATTATGATGCAGAATCCTGTATTTACAATGGAACATATTGTTGCGAAGGTAAAACCACTTGCTGATAAATACCATGTGAAAGAAATTTATTTGTTTGGCTCGTATGCGAGAGGTGAAGCAGACGAAAATAGTGATTTGGATTTTTTGGTTTACGGTGGAGAAAAGTTTAAGAGAACAATGATTTTTGCTCTGGCAGAGGATTTGCGAGAGACGCTAGAGAAAAAAGTAGATGTTTTTGAGATAGGTGAAGTCAATCCGGACAGTAATTTCTACAAAACAATTATGAAAGAAAAGGTTTTGGTGGCATGAAGTATTCCGATCGACAAAGAGTTCAAAAGATCTATGACTATGCCGTTCGGTTGCAGGAATATATCCTAAAAAATAGCATTGAAAAAGAAGCACTGATGACACAGTTGCCGTTGCAGTGGCTTGTCACAACGCCGCTATATAATATGGGGGAGCATAGCCATAACTTGACCCCGGAGTATAAAGCGAAACATAGTGAGATTCCATGGGCGATGATCGCAGGCTTGCGGCATCGTCTTGTGCATGATTATGATGGAACAAACTGGAATATTATAGCGGAAGTCGTTTTTGAAGAATTACCAATCTTGATAAGACAGTTAGAGACGTGTTTGACGGAAAATGAGAATACGGATGCTGTATGACAGCAAATGACGACGCTCTAGGAAATTGTATCATCACATAAAAATGACTGCTGCATAAGGAAACGTATCCTTGTGCAGCAGTCATTTTTATGTGGAATCATCCATGTGCAGAGCTCTCTTCTGCAGATTCTGCATCCGCTTCATTCGGGAGAAGATTGCTGATGTAGGGCGTGCGCCCTGAGAGCACATCGTCATAGAATCCTTGCTTCCAGTCGATGTAGTCGATGGATGCTTGGACAGCAGTGAGTCGATCGACGAGTTCCGCGCGCTTGCCTACGAGGATTTCTTTGCGCTCGGGGATGGTGGGGACGCCGCCGAGGCAGAGTGCGAGGTATTCCTTCATTTCGGCGAGACTCATGCCGCAGTTTCTGAGGCAGGTAAGGCTTTTCAGCCATCCAATATCGTGATTGTCGAAAACACGGTGATTGTGTGCGTCACGCTTGACGTTTGGCAGAAGGCCCTGATTGCAGTAGAATTTCAGGGTCTCATAGCTCATTCCTGTCGCTTCACAGGCACCCTTCATTGTATACATGATTTTCCTCCAAAAAATTTCAAAAAAGACTTGCGCGGTAGCTGCTACCGCCTGTTATGATAGCATTGTACTACGGATGGCAGGGGGAGGCAAGGCTACTCTGAGGAGATATGTTTTAGGAGGATGATATCATGCGAACACAGTATGTTTTGGCGGCAGCACTTTCGTTGAGTCTATTTATGGGGAGTGTCGAGGCACTGAGCCGTCCCGTGACAATCGAGGATCAAGGCAGCTTCATGGCAGGTGGCGTGACGATTACCGCGCCCGGCGTATACAAGGACAGCGAACCAACGAACTTTGACGGTGAGACCCTGCACGGCGATGCTGCCTATGTTTTCTGGCAAAAACCTCTGCACGCGAAAAAGAACGCCCTTGTCTTCCTGCACGGCTACGGGCAGTCGGGAAAGACATGGGAAACAACACCGGACGGGCGCGACGGCTTCCAGAACATCTTCCTTGAAAAAGGCTGGACGACCTATATCGTCGACGAGCCGCGCCGCGGGCGTGCAGGACAGTCGACCGTGCCGGCAGAGCTCAAGGCGCAGCCACAGGATCAGCTTTGGTTCAACAACTTCCGCATCGGGCAGTACCCGATGATCTTCGATGGCATGGCGTTCCCGCGCGACGAGGAGTCGCTGCGGCAGTTCTTCCATCAGATGACACCCGACACGGGAAAATTCGATGTGGAGGTTGTCGCAAAGGCGATGGAGGCGGTCATTGACCGTACGGGCGATAATGTCCTCATCACGCACTCGGCGGGCGGCGGTCCGGGGTGGCTCGCGGCGATTCGCAGTCCCAAAGTGAAGGGCGTGATCGCTCTCGAACCGGGTACGTTCCCGTTCCCGCCGGGCGAGGTGCCTGTGGTTGAGGAGACAACAAGCCCGTTCCCCGCGCGCGGAATGGAGGTGACGGCGGAGGAGTTCGAGGCTCTTCTGAAAACGCCGATGGTCGTCTATTTCGGCGACAAGATCCCGACGGGCGATAAGCCGCACGAAATCTGGGGGCTCGACAACTGGCGCACGCGGCTGAACCTTGCGAACCGCTGGGCGGAGGTCGTGCGGACACATGGCGGCGATGCGGAGATCATCGTTTTGTCCGATGTTGGCATCAAAGGAAACACGCACTTCCTCATGTCCGACCTCAACAACGCAGAGGTCGCGGTGGAGATGGAGCGATGGATGCACGAGAAGGGCTTGGATAAAAAGTAATAATCATTTAGGGATTTGGGAAAGGAAGTTTTACCAATGAAAAAATCAATCATGAAATCAGCACTTCTGGACGCCCGGCATCGCGGACGGCAAGAAACGCCCCGTCATGGTCTGGCTGCATGGCGCCGGGTTCTCCGCAGGTTCGTCTGCTGAGATTCCCGCCTATGACGGTGCCAATCTCAGCCGTGAGGGCGACGTTGTCGTTGTTTCCGTTAATCATCGTCTGAATGTGCTCGGACATTTCGACCTCTCCGCCTATGGGGAGAAATACCGCAATGCGGACAATGTCGGTATCTATGACCTCGTTGACGCTCTGCGCTGGTGGGTGCGGGACAACATCGCACAATTCGGCGGTGATCCTGCAAACGTCACGATCTTTGGTGAGTCGGGCGGCGGTGCAAAAGTACTCGCACTGATGACAACCCCATATGCAAAAGGGCTGTTCCACAAGGGCATCGTCGAAAGCGGTGCGGCTCCGACCATGGGACCGGTATTCATGCAAAAAGAAGCGGCAGCGCGTGTGACGGAGCTGACGCTGGAAAAACTCGGCATTACGGCAGAACGCATTGAGGAGATTCAGACCATTCCCTATGAGCATCTCACGGCAGCATCGAATGAGGCACTCAAACAAGCAGGGGAGGAATTCAAGGTTCCACAGGCACTCGGAACAGGCTATGGCATGAGCTGGGAGCCGGTGATTGACGGCGACTTCATGCCGACGAATCCTGTGACGGCAGACAGCTTTGCCGCCGCAGGGAAGGACATCCCCCTGCTCATCGGTTCGAATCGGACGGAGTGGACGAATTTCTCCGATATCATGCAGATGGAGAAAGCACAGTCCGACAATAAGAATACGTGGAGCGCAGAGGAGATTGACTGTCGCCTCAAGGGCGCATATGGAGATAAGGCAGAGGAAATCGCGGCGGCATTCCTGAGAGCCTATCCGCAGAAGAAACGCGCAGATGCACTCTACGTCGACACGATGATCCGTCTGCCGATTAAAGAGATCATGGATCACAAGGCGATGTAGGGCGGCGCACCCGTCTATGCCTATCTCTTCGCGTGGGATTCGCCGATGATGGGCGGAGTCTATATGTCCTACCACACGGCAGAGATTCCCTTTGTCTTTCACAACATCGACCGCGCGGAGAAAAGCATCGGCACAAGCGCGGAGGCAAAGGAACTCGAAGCGCAGATGAGCTGCGCTTGGATTAATTTCGCCCGCACGGGAAAACCCGAAGCGCCCGGCATGCCGAATTGGGATGCCTATACACTGCAAGGAGGTGCAACCATGATGTTTGACGCTGATACGAAGCTCGTACATCACCACGATGCAGAATTGTTGAAACTGCTCTCACCTGCGCAATAGATTTGGCAAAGCAAACATATGGGAATCGAATGAAATGGAGGTCATGACATGAGAACACTATTGACATTCCTGATGACGACGATGATGCTGCTGCTGACAGCGTGCGGCGGAGGCAATGCGCAAACGGGCGCAAATACTTCTCGCGCGCCGACGAAAACACAGGCGGTGTCGGCTACATCGAGAAGGGAAACACAAAGATTCTTGCAGAAATGATCGCCGAACGCACGCGCGGTGACCTCTTTGAAATCAAGACCGTCAAGGCGTATCCGAAGGAGTACCGTCCCGCAACGGAAGCCGCCAAGCAAGAAAAGGAAGAAAACGCCCGTCCTGAAATCGTCGGCGAGCTGCCCGATCTCAGCAAGTACGATGTCGTATTTCTCGGTTACCCCATCTGGTGGAGCGACATGCCGATGCCTGTCTACACCTTCCTCGATCGGGAGAATTTCGCGGGCAAGATCATACTTCCATTCTGCACACACGAAGGAAGCGGACTCTCCGGCACGGATCGCACGATCGCCGAAACGACGAAAGCAGATGTAAAAGACGGCTTTGCTCTCGCAGGACACATCGCACAGAACTCGCCCGATGAGGCACGATCAGCACTCTATGAATGGATGTCGAAACAAGGATATTAAGGAGGATTTCAAGATGGCAGTGGAAAATGTAAAACTCAATAATGGCGTAATGATGCCGCTTGAGGGCTTCGGCGTGTTCCAGATTCCCGACCTTGCAGAGTGTGAGCGCGTGACCATCGAGGCGATTCGGCAGGGCTACCGCCTGATCGACACGGCGGCAGCATATCAGAACGAGGAGGCGGTGGGTGCGGCGATTGCAAAGGCGGGTGTGCCGCGTGAGGAACTGTTCATTACGACGAAGCTCTGGGTGCAGGATATCTCCTATGAGGCGGCGGGTACGGCGTTTGAGCGTTCCCTGCAAAAACTCGGGTTGGACTATCTCGATCTCTATCTAATTCATCAACCGATGGGAGATTTCTTCGGCGCATGGCGACGACTCGAGGAACTGTATCATGAGGGAAAGATTCGGGCAATCGGTGTTTCGAACTTCTACCCTGCTGTACTTGCGAACTTCTGTGAGACGGTGGATGTAAGGCCAATGGTGAATCAGGTGGAGCTGCATCCGTTCTTCCAACAGGAGGAGGCACTCACGAATATGAAGGCGTATGGTGTTCACCCACAGGCATGGGGACCTCTCGCCGAAGGCAAGCACGGCATCTTCAGCCATCCCGTGCTGACAGCGATCGGGGAGAAGTATGGAAAGACAGCGGCGCAGGCGGCGCTGCGCTGGAACACGCAGCGCGGCGTCTCCATCCTGCCGAAGTCTGTGCGCACCGAGCGGATTGCAGCAAATCTCGACATCTGGGATTTCTCGCTGACCGAGGCGGAAATGGAAGAGATCGCAAAACTTGACCTCGGGCACAGCGAGATTGTCAACCACGATGACCCCGGATTTGTGAAGTGGATGCACGCGAGTAAGATTCACGATTGAGATATGTCGGAGGAGGGCAGGGCGGCACGATGACTCTGGCTGGGTGATGTCGTGGAGATTCCACCGAACGTGAAGCGTTGACATGGCACACAGGTAGGTCATTGGTTCAGTCACAGCGCTATTGAGGTAACGAGTACAGACTCCTCGAACGAATGGTGTGAACTGGTGACGGACGAATACCTTGGTGTTTGTGCTGTGTTTTGGCGGATGTTTATTCATCGTTTAATAGACGCGGAGGAACTGATCAAAAGGAGCAACGAAGCCGTAGCAAGAGCGAAAGATGCCATGATGAAAGCGGGCAGCGTGATCCGGATCGGTACTTCTCCGATGACCCCGGCGGAAGTGCTGGTCGAACTATGGCCAAAGCTCTCAAAAATCATGCCGGGGCTGAAATTCCAGCTGGTTCCCTTTGACAACACGCCGGTCAATGCTAGGATGATCCTGAAAAACCTCGGGGAAAATATCGATGTTGTGGCCGGGATATTCGACGAAAGTCTGCTTTCTTACCGTGAATGTGATGCTATCGAGCTGTCAAAGGAACGACTCTGCGTGGCCTTCTCCGTGAATCATCCACTGGCTGCGAAAACACGCCTGTCCATCAAAGACCTGTACGGACAGGAACTCATGATGCTAAAGGCCGGCCGCATGAAAAATATGGATGGGCTGAGGGAATATCTGACCCGGAGTCATCCACAGATTCGCATCGTTGATTTCCCACTGTACAACCTTGACGTTTTCAATGCGTGTGAAAACGGTCAAAGACTCCTCGTCACCATTGACCGTTGGAGGACTGTCCATCCGCTTCTCAAAACGGTTCGGATGGGCTGGAAGTTTGAGATGCCATACGGTCTGATGTATTCCAAAACGCCGGACGCAAAAGTCAGTGAATTTCTGGATGCCTTGAAAACAGTCTTTTAAGTTTATACCTTTTGGTAATAGCTCGCTTCCTAAAAGAGACTTCTGTATGGAGCTGATTTTTATTATACTTACCCCAGTTCACTTGAGATACAGCGAAGGAGGGAGCGAGCATGGCGTGTGTGCCCCGTTCAAAAGGAGGCGAAGCAGATGAGGAGAATCACGGCGATTCTTATGATTTCAGTTGCTGCACTCACGTTGGCTGCGTGTGCTGAAGTTTCCAAAGGGCAGACGCCTTCTGCAGCCGAACAAAGCAGCAGGCAGACGGAGGTGAGAGAATCGATGATAAAAGCCGGCAACGGCGATGCAAAAAACGAAGAGGTATATTACACAAAAGATACACGGCTCTCGGATGTAATAAACGATCCCGTGTTTGGGGATTATGGGCGGCTGATATTTCCCGTTAACAACAGCTACTACAGCGGCAGCACACTGGGGGACTTGTCACTGACATGGTACAGCAATATCCAGCCGGACAAGACGGTAGAGATTGCAAACTATATGAAATCGCAGGCAGCGGCGGGACATACGATCTTCTATGATATTTATACAGACGAAGAAAAGGCGGCAGATCCTGCAAAGAAGAACACGGGGCTGTTCTTCTTTCGGGGAAAGCCGGGCGCAAAGTTTGCCATCTGCAATTCCGGCGGCGGGTTCGCCTACGTGGCGACAATGCATGACAGCTTCCCGCATGCACTGGAACTGTCGAAAAAGGGCTATAACGCCTTTGCACTGATTTACCGCCCCGGTGCGCAGACGGCCTGCGAAGATCTGGCAAGGGCAATCACGTTTATCTTTCAGCATGCAGATGCGCTAGGCGTCGATACGTCAGACTATTCTCTGTGGGGCGGCTCGGCTGGCGCAAGAATGGCGGCATGGCTCGGCAGCTACGGGACGGCACGCTTCGGTGCGCGTGCCTACCCCCGTCCTGCGGCGGTCATCATGCAGTATACGGGACTTTCGGAGGTTAACGGAAATGAGCCCCCGACGTATAATTGCGTGGGGACGGAGGACGGCATCGCGAGCTACCGCCGCACGATGCAGCGGCGCATTGCGGCAATCCGTGCCAATGGAACGGATGCCGAGATCGAAGTGTTCCCGGGGCTGTCGCACGGCTTCGGCCTCGGAACCGGAACTGTTGCGGAGGGATGGCTTGATCGAGCGACGGCGTTCTGGGAGCGACAGTTTGAATCGCATTAAGGAGGGGAAACCATGATGTTCGATTCTCTGTCAAATCAAACGCGTCAACGATACAGAAGGGATTCACGATGAAAAAACAGACAGCAGGAAGAGACCGCCTCGGCACACTGGCGCCGAAATTTGCGGAGCTGAACGACGATGTGCTGTTCGGAGAAGTTTGGTCGAGAGAAGAGCAGCTTTCTCTCCGCGACCGGAGCATGATCACGATTGCCGCGCTTTTTTCCGCAGGGCTTTATCCGCAGCTGCGTTCCCACCTTGCACTTGGCAAGGAGCACGGCATCACGAAGGAAGAAGCGGTTGAAATTGTGACACAGCTTGCATTCTACTGCGGCTGGCCGAAGGCGTGGAGTGCTTTCCCGCTGATCGCGGAAGTATGGACGGACGAGGAATAAGGGCGGACAAGCAAAATGGCAAATGCATTTGGACTGGTATACAGCGGCGCAATTGAGCAGAACGAAGCCGGAAAAGTAAACATCCGGCCGGTATCGTACGAGGTGGAAGGAATCAAGGTTGCGGCAAACCTCTACCTGCCCGCAGGGTATGACGAAGGAAGCGACCGGAAGTACGCGGCAATCACCGTGGCGCATCCGAACGGCGGCAGCAAGGAGCAGGTGGCGGGGCTATATGCCCAGTGTCTGGCGGAGCTTGGCTATATCACACTGGCCTGTGATGCCCGCTATCAGGGCGCGAGCGGCGGTGAGCCGCGACTGAGGGATTATCCGTCCAACCGTATTGAGGACATCAGCGGCATGGTGGACTATCTTTCCACCTTGCCGAAGGTGGATGTCAATCGCATCGGGTCTCTCGGCATCTGCGGCGGCGGCGGCTATACGCTTGCAACAGCACAGACGGACAAGAGGATCAAGGCGGTTGCTGTACTTTCCATGTTCAACTCCGGGCGGGTGCGCCGAAACGGCTTCATGGATCAGGACATCGCAGCGCAGGGATGAAAACGCGGCTGGAAAGGGCTGCTGCGGCAAGAAATAAAGGGCTTTCCGGTGAAATCCTGTATGAGGGCTTCCTGCCCCCCGGAAAGAGCGACGACGAACTCCGCGCAGAGATGGAAAAGCTGCCGGAAAATACGCTTTACAGGGACGGAATCGAGTATTACGGACTTTCCCACCGTCACCCGAATGCGACCGGGAGCTATACGACGGAATCCTTTATCAGGCTCATCGCCTTTGACGTAGATGACCGAATGGATCTGATCGACCAGCCGCTCCTGATGATTGCAGGGGAAAAGGCCGACACGCTCTATATGTCCAAGGATGCTTTTGCGAAAGCAACGGGCACGTCGCAGAAGGAGCTGTATCTTATCGAAGGCGCCAGCCATATCCGCACGTACTGGGTACCGGAATATGTGGGTGCAGCGGTTCGCAAGCTGAAGGATTTTTTCGGCAACAATTTCGGGGAGACATGAGATGACCTTACACATTAAAGAACAGGGTGTTTATGCAGCCGGTGGAACGGTGAAAAAAGCAGGCGGCACATTTGATCCGATCCACGGTCAGAGGGCGGATGCGGGACAGCTTCGCTACTGCGACCATGCGAATGTGTTTTACCAGATCCCGGAAGACGGCAGCGGCAAGCGCGTCATGTTCCTGCACGGCTATGGCGGGAGCAAAGTCACATGGCAGAGGACGCCGTATGCAGAGGGCTTTTCCGATATGTTCCTTGCGGACGGATACAGTGTTTATCTGGCGGATCAGCCGATGTACGGCTCTGCGGCGAAGGTGTCCAAAGATGCGGCGGTTTCGGCGAAACCGGACGACCTCGTCTGGTTTACCCAGTTTCGCCTCGGCCTTTGGCCTGAATTTCAGGAGGGGGGACAGTTCCCTGCAAGCGATGAAAATATAGCGCAGTTCTTCCGTATGATCACTTCTTCTGTCGGAACGTTTGATCTGCAGCTTGTCAACGAAGCGATGGCAGCGGCGTTGGAAACGTCAGGGCCGGCTGTCCTTGTAACGCATTCGCAGGGCGGCATTCCCGGATGGTTTATCGGAGCAATGTCGGAGCAATGTCGGAGAATGTTACCGGCGTTGTTGCCCTTGAGCCGGGGACGTTTATCTTTCCGGAGGACGAGTGCCCGGCGCCGACACCGAGCAATTCCGCCTTTGCAGGGCCGGAGGGGCTCTCCTGCATACCGGTACCGGCTGCTCTGTTTGATCAGCTCGCCAAAAAGCCGCTGACCGTCTATTTCGGCGATTATATCCCGACCGAAAAGAGCGATATACCGGTGCAGGATCATTGGCGTGTTGTACGGGAACACGCCTACCGGTTCGTGGATTGCGTGAACCGCCACGGCGGGGATGCAACGGTGGTTTACCTTCCCGATGAGGGGATTCGGGGCAACTCACACGTCATGTTCCAGGAGAAAAACAGCCGCGAGGTATATGCACATATCAAGAAGTGGCTGGATAAGAGAAATCTCTGACGGAGGGGTAAAGGAATGGAAAAGGATAAAATGCCGCAATTATCAGCGTTCCCGATCGGCGAGGAAAACACCATTGCCGGACAATACTTTATCGGGCAGAGCTACGTTGCCCCGCTGACCTTGGAGCAGGTGCCGACATTTAACGTAACCTTTGAGCCGGGATGCCGGAATAACTGGCATATCCATCATGCCGACAAGGGTGGCGGTCAGCTTCTGATTTGTATCTACGGGCGCGGCTGGTATCAGGAGTGGGGGAAAGATCCGCAAGAGCTTCATCCGGGAGATGTGGTCAACATCCCGGCAAATGTCAAGCACTGGCATGGAGCGGCGGTAGATTCGTGGTTTCAGCATATCGCACAGTCGATTCCCGCAGAAAATGGGAAGACAGAGTGGTGCGAAGCTGTCGACAACGAGCAGTACAGCAAATTGAAGTAATCAAGAGGGAGGCAATTATGGAACACAGAACATTAGGGAAAGACCTCGTTGTGTCGCCTGTAGGGCTTGGCTGTATGGGCTTTTCACATGCCTACGGCGCGGCAACGGATACGGCAACGGCCGTAAAAACCATCCGCGGGGCGGCGGACATGGGGTACACCTTCTTTGACACAGCGGAATGCTATATCGGTGAAAACAAGGACGGCAGCATCAGCTATAACGAAGAACTGGTTGGAAAGGCTCTTTCAGATGTGCGGGACAAGGTGAAGATTGCCACAAAATTCGGCGTGCAGCACGAAAACAGACAGCTCACCACGGATTCCCGCCCGGAAACGATCCGGAAGTCCATCGACGGGAGTCTCATGCGTCTTGGTACCGACCATGTAGATTTGTATTACCAGCATCGCGTTGATCCAAACGTACCGCCGGAGGAAGTTGCAGGCGTGATGACGGAGCTCATCAAAGAGGGAAAGATTCTGCATTGGGGAATCTCCGAAGCGAATGAAGCGTATCTTCGCCGTGCCCATGCAGTCTGCCCCGTCACCTGCATCCAGAATCGGTATTCCATGATGGCGCGACAGCATGAAAGCCTGTTCCCTGTATTGGAGGAGCTGAACATCGGGTATGTGGCGTTTTCGCCGCTGGCAAACGGCGTCCTGTCCGATGCGTTCCGCGCGGGAGATACCTTTGCCAAAGAGGATTATCGGAGCTTCATGCCCCAGTATTCGGATGAAGCATTTGAACAGAATCGGGAGCTGCTCCGACTGATCCGCACCTTTGCTGGCGAAAAAGGTGCGACCCCAGCACAGATTTCACTCGGCTGGATGCTCTGCAAGAAGTCCTATATCGTGCCGATTCCGGGGTCGCGCAAGCTTGCGCGGATCGGGGAGAACCTTGGCAGCGCTGATGTGTATCTGACGGCGGAAGAAGTAAGGCAGATCGATGATGCGCTGGATCATATGGAGATGTCGACGGTATTCGGCGGATCGCCGGTCAAACAATAATGGGAGATTTATCGGAGAACAAAGGTGAAAACATATCATGCGTATTTTATTTATCAACGCAAGCCCGAATAAGAATGGAAATACGGCAAGACTGGCAAAGGAACTTCTTGCCGGAAAAACGTACGACACATTGAATCTGATTGATTACAAGATATATGCCTACGGGCAGGAATTTGAAGATGACCAGTTTCATGATGTCATTCAGAAGATGAAGGCAGCTGACACAGTTGTGATGGGCTCGCCCCTGTACTGGCACAATATATGCGGCTTACTGAGGAATTTTCTCGATCGCTGCTATGGACCGGTAGCGCAGGGCGAATTCGCCGGGAAGGATCTGTACTTCATCATGCAGGGGGCGGCACCGGAACAATGGATGCTGGAGGCGTGTGACTTTACGATGTCACGTTTTGCCGGGCTGTACGGCTTTTCCTATAAAGGTATGGTCACCAATGCGAAAGAGTCCAAAAAAGATGTTCTATAAATAATAAAGTCGACGACTTCTCCGCAAGGCATTGGGTCATAATCAACGAGGAGAAGGAGATGTCAAAATGGCAACAAACAAGCCGTATGATCAAGAGTTTAAAGTGTAAGCAGTAAAGCTTGCCTAGGAAATCGGTTAGACGAAGGCTGCTAAGGAGCTTGGAGTTTCCAGGAACATGATGTATACGTGGACACACACATCGTCTTGGATATTTGGATCTTGCGTACGGTACACAAACTTCGCAAAACATTATGACTAGTTTTTGAATTTTTGTGTCCAGTTTTTCTCACAGGGGTGTGCAAAATATCGACATAGGGGGTGCAAATGCACCCCCTTTCTCTATGCCGAGAAGCCGCATAAATCAAGGCTTTTCGGCTGATACCCACTTAACGATAGGCAGGGGGGTGCAAGGGGGTGCATCGTTAAACGGGTATAGGGGGTGCATCGTTGAATTGTATCAAAATTAGGGGTAAGACGGAACTCCTTATAACGATTATGTCCAGCCTAGCGCAGGAGGAAAGCCGCAGCATCTCGGAGAACACCACATGGGGCAAGCGCAAGCAGTTCGCCGAGGGCAAGACCAGTGTGGGCTACAGTGCCTTTCTCGGCTATGACAAGGATTTCAAAATCAACGAGGAGCAGGCGAAAGTGGTGAAGCTCATCTACAAACTCTTCCTCGGCGGGCGATCCTTCTACGCTATTACCAAGGAACTGGAGAAACAGGGCATCAAATCCCCGTCGGGAAAGGACAAGTGGTACATCTCCACAGTGCGCTCCATCCTTACAAATGAGAAGTACCGTGGCGATGCACTGATCCAGAAAGAGTATACGGCAGACTTCCTCGATAAGACGCGACGGAAGAACACAGGGGAGATTCCGCAGTACTATGTGGAAGAACATCACGAGGCGATTATCCCGCCGGACTTGTTCGACTTTGTGCAATCGGAGATAAAACGCAGAGAGCAGAACGGGAAGCACAGCGGCGTGAGTATCTTCGCGAACAAGATCAAATGCGGCTGTTGCGGCGGATGGTACGGGGCTAAGGTGTGGCATTCGACGGACAAGTACCGCAGGGGCATCTACCGCTGCAACAAGAAATATGCACACAAGGGAAAGCCGTGCGGCACGAGGCACTTGACGGAGGAGGAAATCAAACAGGCTTTCGTCAAGGCTCTGAACTGCTTGGTGGAAGTCAAAGAGAACGTAATCGCGGAACTCCGCTCCCTAATTGACAGCGTTTGCCAGATGGAGGAGCTGACGGAGGAACGGGATAAAGTAGAGCGGGAACTCCGTGTTTTGGCAGAACGGCTTGAAACACTGATTCGCGAAAACGCACGGGTGGCACAGGATCAGACGGCATATCTGAAACAGGAAAATGAGATTCGTGCGCTCTATATGGAAAAGCAGGGGCATCTGGCGAGGTCGGATGAGCAAATTGCCGCGAGGGAGAGCAAGAGAAACAACTTGGAGGGCATGATTCAAGCGGTATGTGGTATCGACGGGGAGCAGGTTGCGTTTGATGAGGAGCTATGGGGCGGGCTGCTCGATCACATTGAGGTCAAGAAGGACGGACAGATTGTTGTTGTTTTCAAGGGTGGGATTGAGAGCGGCGTTGATGGATGTAGAGGTTTGTTCTATTTAAGGAAATAAAGCGGATGAAGATTGGTACTCTATAGGGGGACATTGGCAGGGAAAAGATGCGCTGAGAGAAGTTGGACTACAGTTATCAGCGTTTCTTACAATACAGTCAACAAATTAATTAAGAAGTGTTATCCTTAAAGCTTTTCGAGTTGTTTTAAATGATCTTGCACTAATGTGTGTGAATACATTTTAGGTTGATCGGAATCACGAACAATTCGCCATAGGATAGCAGCTGCCTTTAATTTTGATTTGAACTTGTCATTTATGGGATCAGCGCAGAAATCTTTTAAGAAGCGGTTCCATTCGCATACAGAAGAATCATACTTTGCATACGTCGATATCCCCTTATATACATTCAACATGTCCTGTATAGTAAACGATGTGTCGTGATCCGCTTTCACCTTTCGCCATGCGGTCGCCATATCTGCTGTAAATTTAAAGGGAGAAACCCTCGTCAGATTTGAGAAATATGTTCTAAACTTTGTGTTGAACGAAAAGTTGCAAGCAAGTAATGGTGTGTCCAAGGAAATCGCTCCAGATGATATCATCTGCTCTTTTTGGGGAGTGGCTTTGACTATGTTCCCTTTAAAGTATTCTGCAATGTTGTGATTGAGATCTTTTTTTACCCCCCTGTGTGCAATTCCAAGCTTTTTGCAAATCTCTACGAGTTCTGTTCGATACCAATAATATTTTATAAACTCCTCATATGAGCGAATCTCATCAAATGCAGGACGCTGTGTCATAATGACATCTCCTCGTAAATAGCAGGTCAGACGAATAGATGTCTATCATTATATCACATTTATGGTATGACACAACGCATGATTTCGAGATGGGGCAGGCGCGTGTCTTTCGGTGTGGCCGCATCACTGTGGTGGAGGAGTGTACGGATGTGACGGGGATGCCACTTTTATCCTTTGCTCATCCCGCAGAGGATCTCTATTGCCGTGTCGATGCACTCTCCTTTGTCGTCGAGATTACGGCACAGGGACGGGATTTCTTTTATAAAGAACACTATCCATCCATGCGACTTGTGGAGGAGAATGGGCGGTACTATATCCATGGATTTTACAATGTGGGCGAGGAGGAGTTCATCGCGGATTACTTTATCCACTATGGGGATGCAGTGCAAACAGTCGAGCCTTTGGCACTCAGAGATGTGATCCGCACAAGACTGCATACGTTGACGGTGCATTATAAGGAGATGGCTTAATTACTCATCGACTACATTTTGATTATGTGCAGAACCTCTCGCATAAGGAAACTGTGGCAGGCACAAACGAAATGCGAAGGTCTCGCGATCAACGATACCGATTGTCTGGTCGCTATCGTATAGGGCAAGAAGGAACTCTGCCATTTGGTTGCTTGTGTGATAGGTGCCGAACGCCTTGTCATAGTCATAGGCGGCGTTGTTGTTCGCGACTGCGCCGAACTCGGTCTGCGTTGCAGCGGGGGCAAGGAGCTTTGCACGGAGCTTCGCGCCGCGTGCTATTAGTTCATGTGCGAGTCCCTCGGTGAATGCACTGACATAGAATTTTGTTGCGCAGTAGGTGACAGCAGTTGGGACAATGGTGTAGCCGCCGACGGAGGAAATGTTGATCAGCTGCGTATCTTCTATCTCAGCGAAGTCTCGTACGAAGAGTGTGGAAAAGACGGTCAGTGCCTCGATGTTTAGATGAAGCATTTGTCTGATTTTGTCAAGGTTGGATGTGCCGACTGCGCCATAGCTTCCAAAGCCCGCATTGTTGATCCATGTCCCAATAGGTAAGGCTTTTATTGTATCATAGACTTGTGTGACGTTCTCGACAGAAGAGAGATCGGCAGTTTTGATAACGATGTCCAGTGCCGGATGTGCGGCAAGAATCTCTTCCTTTAGGGCATTTAGTCGCTCTGTGCGCCGTGCAATAAGGATGAGGTTGTGTCCGCGCTCAGCGAATGCTTTTGCTGTCGCCGCTCCGATGCCGGAGCTTGCTCCCGTGATGACGGTGTATCTGTTGTTTTGTTTGCTCATGATGAAATCCTCCTTCTGGCACTACTTTACAATGTAGAGTATACTCTATGTCAAGGAGAGGATTTTATGGAATATAGTATTGGTGAATTTTCACGGAAAACGGGGCTGGGAATTCATACGCTGCGTTATTATGAGCATGAGGGACTGCTCCTGCCGGAGCGTACGGTGGCGAATCGGCGGTGCTACTCTGAACGAGATGTTGCGTGGGCAGCATTCATCCTGCGACTCAAGGAGACGGGGATGCCAATTCGGGAGATTCGGCGCTATGCCGCATTGCGGGCAGAGGGCGATGGCACCCTTTCGGTGCGGATGGAAATGCTCACAGCGCATCGCGCCAATCTTGCGGCAGAGGTGGAGAAGCTGCACGCACATATGGAGGCACTCGATAATAAGATTGCATTTTATCACGCGGAAATTGCGGAGCGTGGTAAAGGATGATTTGATGCGGAGTGATCTATGTTATACAATCTGTACCAAAAATGTTACAGTGATACATGGTTAGCCTCATACGTTTTTGAAAAAGCTTTGGTAAAGACATATTTTCTGTGTTATGTCTTTTTAAGGAAGTTAGTCATGAGGGGGAAGCGAAATGCTTATAGCGTATTTAGATATTTTAGGATTTTCCAGACTCATAAAGCAAGATATGGCTAAGGTTAATGATGTATTATGTATAGTTCAGGATAGAATGAAAACAGCGTTTATGGACGATAAACTCTATCCTCAAGAGGAGTTTGAAAAACATAATCCGAAAGAAAGTTGGGCGCTTTCAGAAAGAAGTAGATTTAGTACATTTGACTATTTCATTAGCGCCAGTGATTCGATTGTGATTATTTCCAAAAACGATACTCCTTTGTTCATGAGAAATCTCTCATATTTTATGGCTACAGTATTTATGTTATCCGCTAAGTCTTTTCAAAAAAATTTTTTAGATATGGAGTGCGTGGATTCAGAGCATTTTATTGATTATGATGGAATTGATTTTCACCCGCATAAAGCTGAACCTATTTTATTTCGAGGAGGCATTGCACAAGGTGAACGCGAGAATATATATATTTCTGAGATAAGAAATATTATTGACAAAAAACTAGAAAGAGCTTGGAATATAAGTGGCGAAACTTTTCTTAAAGCTGTTAAAGCGGAATCAAGAGGGAAGGGACCACGCCTGTTTTGTGATAAAAGCATAACGGAATGGGTAAACAAGCTGCCAACTCATGAGACAGAAGATTTACGGAAAATACTTCGTAGAGTAGGAGAGGGGGATGAAGAGTCCTGTGAATTAGTCTGGACAATAGATGCTTGTGAATCAAATTTTGGTTCAACGAGGGGAACGTCTATTAGTAATCTTGAAGATAATGCTACTAGAGCTATAAGGGATAATCTATTCCCACCTGCAAAAAACTTATGTGAGGCGGCTCGTAAGCTTTATGATGAGGAGGTTTTTATACACTATAAGGAGTTTATGTATTTAACCGTGAATGGAATACTGCAGTATTCTAAAAAAAATAATTTGACTAATATTAAAGAGGTAGAAAAAAATCTACTTAAAGAAATGGAAAATATTGGCTTAAAACTAGAAAAATATATCTTCATGAGTGAATAATGCCTCATTAATGAGAAGATTCCATTCGCCCTACCTAGCGTTTGGAATCTCTTTTCTTTTGCAAAGAATCATTAGCCATCTTCCCCTATCCTGTGTTATAATTTTCTTATATTTGAAACGTGGGAGGGAAGGCCGTTGTTTGCAAA
>CALIBA010000148.1 GCA_938045435.1 uncultured Selenomonas sp. | reverse complement strand
CGCCGCCTCAATATTATTTTTTGCGCATCCCTGCAGGAAACTCTCTTTTTGTGCCATCAAGAGGTCATGTTTCTTTTTACCCATAGCGCGCCGTAGCAGGTCTGCCTGTCCAAGTGTAAATCCTGCGAGAACCTGGACAACCTGCATGACCTGTTCCTGATAGAG
Source organism: uncultured Selenomonas sp. (assembly GCA_938045435.1). Lineage (GTDB taxonomy): Bacteria > Bacillota > Negativicutes > Selenomonadales > Selenomonadaceae > Centipeda. The sequence continues at coordinate 17,232 of CALIBA010000148.1, read as the reverse complement.
CACAACCCCAAACGTCTCCTTCAGAATCGGTTCTAGGAGCGGGTGCATATATATGACCTCTTTTTTCCCATGCAGCCCATCAATAAAGTCCGCAACCATCCCACTGCCGAGTGGCCCAGGACGGTAGAGTGCAACCGTTGGGATGAGATCAGTAAACCCCTTGGGTCTCAGATCTTTAACAAGGTTCGTCATTCCCGCAGACTCCATCTGGAATACTGCGCCTGTATCACCGTTGCAGAGCATTTTCGATGTGCGTTCATCGACAAGTGGAATTTTATCTATATCAAGTACAATCCCACGGGACTGACGGATATGTTTTATCGTACTTTCGATAATGCTAAGTGTACGAAGACCGAGAAAATCCATTTTAAGAAGACCAAGTGCCTCAACGTCATCCTTGTCAAACTCCGTGACAAGTGTTCCGTCAGATACCCAGACCGGTACATGATCGGCGAGCGGTTCTTTTGCAATGACGACACCTGCAGCGTGAATCGATGTGTTGCGCGGCAGTCCCTCAATCTTGCGCGCAAGATCGACCACACGGCGCACTGTTTCATCTGTGTCATAAACACGACGGAAATCAGCCGACTCCTTTAGCGCACGCTCTAGTGTAATATTGAGCTCAGATGGTATGAGCTTTGTAATCGCGGAAACTTCACCGAAGGGCATCTCCAGCACACGTCCTACATCACGGATGGCGCCCTTCGCCCCCATCGTACCAAATGTTGCAATCTGCGCAACATGATCCTCACCATAGCGTTCTTTCACATACGAAATAACCCGTCCACGGTTGATGTCATCAAAGTCTATATCAATATCCGGCATAGACACGCGTTCGGGGTTGAGGAAGCGCTCAAAGAGGAGCGCATATTGAAGCGGATCAATATTCGTGATACCGAGAAGATAGGCGACAATACTGCCCGCCGCCGAACCGCGTCCCGGGCCGACAGCGACACCGTGATTCCGCGCATAGTTGATAAAATCCCAAACGATGAGAAAGTAGCTGGCGTACCCCATCCCACGGATAACATCCAGCTCGTAGGCAAGTCGCTGATAAACCTCTCCATCTGCCTGTGGATAACGCATTGGCAAGCGTTCTTCGCAAAGATTTTTTAGATACGCATCATCACTCTCATAAGACGACGGGATGGGATAAAACGGAAGCTGAAGTTCACCAAAGGTAAAATCCACCTGACAGCGCTGTGCTATTTTCACCGTATTTTCAATGGCATCTGGAAACTCTGCAAAGAGTACTGTCATCTCATCTTCGGACTTCATATAGTAATCCGGCCCTGAAAACCGCATGCGGTCTGCATCATGAATCGTGCGCCCTGTCTGAACGCAGAGCAGGATGTCATGAAACTCACTGTCCTGTGCATAAACATAGTGAATATCGTTGGTTGCTACAAGCCCGACACGGTATTGCTCAGATAGTGTGCGTAGGATGCGGTTGACTGTTTTTTCCTCCTCCAATCCATGATCCTGAATCTCGAGAAAAAAACAATCCCGTCCAAATATATCAATATATTCCTGGACGAGTGTTCCAAGCTGCTCCATATCCCCCCGCAAGGCCATCTGAGGAATCTCTCCTGCAAGGCAAGCAGAAAGAGCTATAATCCCCTCATGATGCTCCCGCAGAAGCTCTTTGTCTACACGTGGTTTATAATAATACCCTTCGATATTTGCACGGGATACAAGCCGTACGAGATTGCGGTATCCCATCTCATTTTCTGCCAGAAGAATCAAATGGTAATAGCGTACGCCATCGACTTCAGCGCGCTCATGTCGACTGCCGGGTGCAAGATAGACCTCACAGCCGATGATCGGACGGATTCCCTGCTTCTTCGCCTCCTTATAAAATGCAATCGTACCATACATTGTACCATGATCTGTTATGGCAATCGAGTCCATCCCTAGTTCCCGCGTACGCTGCACAAGTTCTTTGATGCGACTCGCTCCATCGAGCAAACTATACTCCGTATGTACGTGCAGATGGGCAAAGGCCACGCGCCCTCCTCCTTTCGATGTGCTGTGTGCATGCTGATCCGAAACGCTTTAAGGCTCCTGTGCATCACAAAATTCTTTCCAGATGCGCTGATATGCAGCCTCTAACTCACACATATACCCTCTCATATCCATCAGTGGCGAACGCTTCATATTATCGCGCAGTCCCATATGGTATGCCTCAATGAGAGATGGAGACTCTGCTAGTTGAACAGCACGTCTTACATAGTTGAGACCATTTTCGACAACGAGTTCCCGCACACCTGCATTGGTCAGAATTGATGCGCCAAATCGCGCACCGTGTGTGCGCCCACGCAGAGAGATCACAGGCACGCCCATATAGAGCGCCTCACATGTCGTAAGGCCTCCATTATAGGGTGCTGTATCAAGGGCAATATCAATATCTCGATACTGTTCAAGATAATCCGGACTATAGGGTCGAAATTCGATACGTGATAAATCACAGCCAACCACAGAAAGCCTCTGCTTTACAATTTCTATTCCAGAATCGATGCTGCAAATCTTCCCCTTGATGACAAGACGTGCATCACGAACTGTTTCTAAAATACTGCGCCACAAAAGCAGGATTTCATCTGTCACCTTCGCAAAGTTGTTAAAACTGCCGAATGTTACATAGTGATTCGTCCGTACAGGCGCATCGCGCCCATCTATCGGCATTGTGCGGATCTCTTCCGGTGCATAACAAAAATGGGAGTGCGGCAGCCGTAAAATCTTCTCTGTAAATCCAGATGCAGCTAAAGTATCCCCTGAAGGAACACAGACCTCATCTGAAAGAAAGTAATCAACAGTACGCAATCCTGTTGTATTGGTATACCCAATACCTGAGATCTGAACGGGTGCCGGACGATATGCCATGATCGGCAGTGCATTATCCTGCGAGTGCCCTGATAGATCCACTAAAATATCAATCTTATCTGCCACGATACGTTGTGCTGCTGCCTGTGGCGGATATGCACGCAGATCACGCCATGTAGTGCGGCGTGTCCGGAGTTTTTGTGTAATCGCATCAGTACGCCCAAGCGCATAACAGAACACGATAAACTGGTCATCATTAAAATATCGCAGCAAAGGCGGCAAAAAGTAGGAAACAGAATGCTGACGGAAATCTGGTGATATATAGCCAATCCGAATTTTGCGGTGGGTCATGCGATTTACATTTTCATGTGTGTATGGAGTTACATGCAGCATATCCGCATAGACCTGCGCTGCATCCCGCCCCTCTTTATTCCCAAGAGGCCGATAGTTCCGCATAAAAAGATATTTGCTGTAAAGCTCTGCCGCTTCCTCTGGATGCTCTGTAATCTCGCTGTACATCAACAACTCACGGGCAGCACCTGTAGGCTGTCCCGCCAGATAAAGTGCATCGGCGAGCCAGCCTCGGGCACGCTTTAGCATCTGGTGATAGACAATATACATGGGATCCTCTTTGCCAAGAATCCCGATCTTATGGGATAGTTCTTCGATGAGTTCAGAAAGCTGTGGAATCTCCTCATCCAAGCGGAATTCGAGCGCTGCAAGACCGGCCTGCACCATACGGGCACGCGGATGCCGTGGGTATACCTGCAGAACCTTTAAGGCAAGCGCCTCAGCCTCATCGACCCGCCCACTATAAAGAGCCGCCTCTGCACTGATCGCTGCCGCATCAATATCTCCCTCCGCAAGTTTGTCAACCTCACGTGCACAAGCACGCATTCCTCTTAAATTTCCATCCGAGGAAAATTTTGCAGCGAGCTTCAGCCAATTAATCTTTTCTTCCGCTGCATGTAAAGGACGCGGCGACCGTTTGCCCCTTCGCATAATCCACGTCCTTTCAACAATATATTCTACAAAAGCCCATGATTCATGCTAAACTTCGGGACTCAGTTCTCCCCCATATTCACGTAAAAAGGCCTTTTGATACCGTTTGTATTCAGGCGCAAGCGGTTTCTCGCGTGGACAGTGGATGCACCAAAAATCCTCCTCTTGATTTGGAACCACCACACGAAAGTCATGCCGCCGCATCTCCATGCACATAGATGTATCATAAAAGTGCCAGCCAGTAAACAAATCCTCACGCCAACGAATGTCATACTGCGCTGCGAGGAGCAGACCATCTGCTGCCTCAACGTCAATACAGTCACCATCCGGTTCCATACAGTGTGAGTCCACTACGCTCTCAGGTTCTGAATGATGAAGAACCCGCCCATAGGTACGCAGCCCATCCCACCAGACCCCTGAGCTTGGAAGGCTGCGGCAACCGATCATGCCGACAAGTCCAATGGTCTTGTCCTCAAAAATCGAGAGCAGATCAGCAATGATATTCTTGTTGACAATAAGAACATCCTGATGCAGATACACTTTGTAGCGTGCATTCGTTTTGCTCGCCCCCATATTATACCCTGCACACATAGAGTCTGCACCGCGTATTGGCACATACTCCACGCGTATGCCATCAGGTACATGAAGAGCCTTAAGATAGAGACTGCACTCATTGTACATATCCTCATCATTCACACAGGATATAAAGGCGACTGCCTTACTATCCAATGCATCAGTCATCGTCATCCCCCACAATCTCCGCATTCTCATTGATAAGCGTTTCATATAGCGACTGGTAGCATGCACGGTCAAACGAGTTAACACTTTCATCATGGCTCGACTTCAGCATGTCTGCAATAAAATCAATACGTTCTGGTGCGTCCTCCACAAGACGCTGATAAAAAGGTGCTGTATGTATGACAGTTTCTCTCGAAAAAGCAGCCAAATAGTCAGGAAAGACACCAAGGCAATCTACCATTTCCCATAGCTGATATACCGCATCTGACATAGCTACCCCATATTCGACACGATGAATGAGCCGTGCCATCTGTGCACGCTCGGCAGAAGTATACATGGATTTGAGCAAAGATAACTCAGGCATGGAACGGTCGGCACGGACGAGATAAAACTCTGTTTCGAGATCGCCCTGACGATTGGCAAACTCCGCAGCAAGAAGCCTATCAAGCAACTCTTTAGGCGCTGCTCGCTGCTGCACGCGAAAATAAACATTTTTATAAAATGAAGCATAGAGCAGACTCTCAAACTCAGGACGTGCAAAAAGGCGCGAAACAATATTGTAATAATGACCTTCCATGAGATTCTGCAAAACAGACCAGTGTCGAATGTTGCGAAAGCTCGTAAGAAGAGATCCCGTCTCCCGCAAAAACATGGAGAACCCTGCGGCAATATCCTGTGGATTCTCCGATTGTTCTAAAGCAAGATCTGCAAGAATATAATCAAAATAACCACGCGTATAGGGGAGCGGCACCTGTAAATAATCTAAGATTTGCCAGTGTATCCCATCGAGATCAATTTCATCCCTGCGGTCCGGATCCGCAGTCACAGCATACAGAGCTGCACGTGGAAACATCTGCCGCAGCTGCGGCAGATATGACAAGCTTTCCACAACGAGTATATGCAGCGGTGTTGTAGTGGGTTTTAGAAATGTATGCAGTTCGGGACGAATCTCCTCGGCCACCTGACGCATCCCCCTTTTACGCAGCATATTCTTACTGCCTGTCGACAATTTGTTAAATAGACCCTATAACTGCATTATAACATAATCCGAAGATAAGTTGTATATCTGCTTCTCCATCAGACGAGAGGCTTTTCCTCTTATGTGCAGAGCGGTAAAGCAAAAACAACAGGTTCTTCATAGGGATGAACCGCACGTATGGCAGATAATGTTTTCTCCAGATTGGCTGCTTCAATACGGACCTCAACTTTAAGTTCTGTCCCTTCAGAAATCTCTCCCACATCTCCCTGATATGGCTCTGCCCCTGCGAGAGTGCGCCACATCCCCGTCACACGACTATAAGCAAGACATGAATCATAGTCCCCAATACGACCGGCACCCACCCGCTGCAGAGCCTCCTGCAATTGATGAAAATGCGTCTCAGGAATAAAGATCTCCAGCTTCATATATTGTAGTTCTGTCATTCGCAGAAACCCTCCCCCACACAACCAGAATATAATATAGAATCTTCCATATAGCCCAATTATTCAACATGCAGACCAAGATCACTGTGCAGCTGTATGGCCTCAGCAATATGCGCCGCCGTTATGACAGGACTTTGCCCGAGGTCAGTGATGGTGCGCGCCACCTTTATGATGCGGTCATGAGAGCGCGCCGATAGATGAATGCGGTGAAATGCTGCTTCAAGCAGATGCTCTGCTTCCTTATCGAGTTGACAATATTTCTTTATCATACTGTGATTCATCTGCGCATTACAAAAAAGCCCGTGCTTCCCCAACCGTTTCTGCTGGATGGCACGCGCAACTGCAACGCGCTGGCGAATGGCTTCGGAGGATTCTGCCTTGCGTGTAGCATGAAGATCTGAATACGCTACACGTGACACACGAATATGAAGATCGATGCGATCCATCAATGGTCCCGACAACTTACGCGTATAGCGCTTGATCTCCCCCACAGAGCATTTGCATATATGGTCTTTATCTCCGTTGAATCCACAAGGACATGGATTCATTGCCGCTACCAAAATGATACTAGAGGGAAACGTCAGTGTTGCGTTCGCACGCGAGACGGTAATCTGGCGATCCTCAATCGGTTCGCGCAGCACCTCAAGCGTCTTCTTGCTGAACTCCGGCAGCTCATCCAGAAAGAGCACGCCGTGATGCGCGAGTGTCACCTCCCCCGGACGCGGGATACTGCCTCCGCCGATCATCGCCACCGTCGAGGATGTATGGTGCGGACTGCGGAAGGGGCGTGTAGTAACAAGTCCCGTGTCCTTGCCAAGCAAGCCCGAGATACTGTAAATCTTCGTGATCTCGATGGCTTCTTCCTTCGTCAGCTCCGGCAGAATCGAACTCATGCGGCGCGCCAGCATCGTCTTGCCCGAACCGGGTACGCCGACCATGAGGACATTGTGTCCCCCTGCCGCTGCAATCTCAAGCGCACGCTTCGCCTGATACTGTCCCTGTACGTCTGCAAAGTCATCGGTAAAGGCGGCGTCCTTTTTCTGTTCTGTTACGTGTGGCTCAGCGGGAGTCAGTGTCTCCGTGCCAGTCAGATGGCGCACAAGCTGTGCCAGATTCTCGACCGCATAGACCTTTAGTCCGTCAATCAGGAGTGCCTCGTCTGCATTGGACGGAGCAACGTAGAACTCTGTGAGACCATGTTCCCGCGCCGTGATTGCCATCGGGAGAATGCCGCTGATCGGACGGCAGTTCCCATCGAGAGAAAGCTCTGCCGAGAAAAGCGCACTCTGCACTGCCGCCTCGGGAACCATACCGTAGGATGCAAGGAGACCAACCGCAATCGGCAGATCAAGCCCCGAGCTGTCCTTGCGCACATCGGCAGGCGCAAGATTCACCGTCACCCGCTCCTGCCGCAGCTGAATGCCCGAGTTCCGAATCGAAGTACGCACGCGCTCCTTCGACTCCTTCACTGACGTATCGGGAAGCCCGACCAGCTCAAAGCCCGGCAGCCCGGGCGACACATCCACCTCAACGTCGATAATTCGTCCATCTATCCCGAGGTTCGTCGCACCATAGGTCTTTGCAAACAACGGCCTTCCCTCCTACGTTTCAAATATAAGAAAATTATAACACAAGAGAGGGGAAGATGCCTAATGATTCTTTGCAAAAAGAGATTCCAAACGCTAGGTAGGGCGAATGGAAGCTCTCGTTTGTTGGTTTGAGAGGCATCCTTCAACAAGCAGGATCTCTCAGCCATAAAAATTTGAACGTATCATCTAACGCCAACCACGCCTTGAAGATCATCTTCGCGCAGGATTCTTTTTCCGCATAATGCGTGCGGGACATTTCCTGCCATCGGTGAACCATCGGCATGTTTTACAACCAAGACAGGGGCGATAATTCATATTCTCCATCGATCGCACGACAAATGATGGATTGGCAAGAAACGCCCTACCATAGGCGACAAAATCACAGGAATTATGTTCCACGAGAACGTTGCCTCGTGCAAGCGTGTCAATCCCCCATACGGTGACGATGGGGATGTGTATGTGCGGCTTGATCGAAGAACCTGCGTATACAATGCTGCTATATTCATAATCGGCAGGCAGATGGAAGTTCCGTGTCTGCGGTATCCCGTGCGAGACATGTAGCATTTCGATGCCGATATCCTCGAACGCCTGCGCTGCTGCAATATCCTCCTCCAGTGAATTTGTCCAGCCCATTCGATAGGACAGGATGAAATGGTCATCGGCGAATTTCTGAATACCGCCCACGATCTCTCGAGCAAGCGTCAGCCGCCCATACAGATCTCCTCCATATTTGTCGCTGCGTCGATTCGCCTCGGCGGAGGTCATCATATTCAGAAAAAAACCATGTGCGCCGTGTAGTTCGACACCATCTGCTCCCGCACAGAAACAAATATATGCGGCATTTATAAAATCATCTCGTATGCGCTCCAAATCTGCTATTGTCAGCGTGTTGACATCTTTGGAATCAAATGCCAAAAAATCATATCCACCTTTGCCCAGCTGTACAAAGAACCTGCTTCCGCACCTATGACAACGATCTGCAAGCTGCTGCAGATATGGAATATGTCGCTTTGAATACGCTCCTGCTCCACCGGATGTTCCGGCAGAACGCGCCATGGGATCGTCTGATGCTGATACGCTCAGAGACTGGCTGATGAGAAGCCCAATCTCTTGATCGCAATATTCAAGGTATTCGCGGATAAGCATATCTCCCATAATCCCATCACTACAAGGAAACCCGAACCGTACCATCGGCGCCATAACGATTCTGTTTTTGAACATCACTTTTTTGATCTGATAGGATGAAAAAATATTGCTCATACATGACTCCCTCCTAAATCTTGCTATTTTTGTCAGCATCATTATAATCATCGTATACCATTCAATATAGTACGCACTAATTTGTAAGATACTATCCAAAAGGAGAGAATTACATGATTCAAAATCTCTGCCGCAGCAAAGAGGCTCCGTTTTTATCAACCTTAGCGGTCATCGGGGGCAAGTGGAAAATGCGCATCCTCTATGAGCTTTCATGTGATTCCATTTTACGATATGGCGCTCTGAAACGAAATCTGGCTCCTATCACGCACAAAATGCTGAGTACGCAGCTGAAGGAACTCGAAAAAGATGGCATGATTATCCGCAAGGAATATCCACGGGTCCCCCCAAAGGTCGAATACTCCCTGTCCGATAAAGGAAAAACATTCGTCCCCATCATCAATGCAATGTGCGATTGGGGAAAAGCGTATCCCATCAACAGCTCATTCGGCACTCACTAAAAAGTGCCTACTTGTGCCGGTCTCCGACACGCAGTAATATAAATCAAGCGTTTTACGACATATAATACTGCAAAGGAGAATGAAATGAGTAAGCAGGCACATGATAAGAACGTATATATCATTCACGGGTTTGATGCATCATCCACGCGGCACTGGTTTCCCTGGCTGAACAAATTTCTGACAGACAAAGGTGTTACCACTGAATCCATCGATATGCCGACACCAGCACAGCCGGACTGCAAAACATGGATATCATTTCTTTCAGAGCATCTCACGAGCGTAACATCAAACACCTATTTTGTTGCCCATAGTCTGGGATGCATTACAACGCTGCGATATTTACAAACAGTCGCTGCACCAATCGGCGGCGTTGTACTCGTTTCCGGATTCGATCAGTCGATTCCAGACTTTTCGTTCCTCGATGAATTCACCGCCACCCCCCCAAACTATAAACTGCTTTCAAGAACAATCCCAAACAGAGCTGTTGTTTCCGCCATAGACGATCCGATTGTCCCCCACGAGTTCAGCCGCTCGTTTGCCGAACGATTCGACGCAGTCTTTTATGAGACCAAGACGGGCAGACACTATCTGGACGTTGACGGCGTGACAACACTCCCCATTGTTGCCGATGTACTGTCTCGCATGATGGAATAATGGCAAATAGAATACCGTGTCCGATGAAGCAGAAAAGAGATTCCAAACGTCAATCGGACGAATGGAATCTCTTTGTTATCGCTCAAGTGATTTGAGTGCTGCCTGCTTCGCATGAATGAGTGTGGTATCAAAGAGTGGAATATCGGTATCGGATTGCTGGATAAGAAGTCCGATTTCAGTACATCCTAGGATGATGCCCTGCACCCCGTTCCGTGCGAGTTCATGAATAATGTCCAGATATACGGCTTTGGATTCCTCCAAGATTTTCCCAAGACACAGTTCATCGTAAATAATGCGATTGACGATATCGACACCAGCATCATTTGGAATGAGAACCTCAATTCCCTGTTCGATCAAAATATTTTTATAGAAATCCTGTTGCATAGTGTATTTCGTACCGAGCAGACCGACTTTTCGGATGCCGTGTTTCTTTAGCTGCACAGCGGTCATGTCCGCAATATGCAGGATTGGGATATGAATTCTCCTGCCGATTTCAGGTGTTACCTTGTGCATCGTATTGGTGCAGATTACGATATAATCTGCACCCGCCCGTTCCAATGCTTGTGCGGCTTCAGACAAAACATCTGCGCTCTTATCCCATTCCCCGCTCGCTTGATATTTCTCGATTTCATCAAAATCAACACTGTATAGAATACATTTTGCAGAGTGCAGACCACCCAGCTGCTTTTTTATCGTTTCGTTGATGACCTGATAGTATGTCACCGTACTTTCCCAACTCATACCACCGATCAGCCCTATTGTTTTCATCATATCACCTCTGCCGTTACGATAACACCGCCCGTCCGTCATGACAAGATAAAAATTGTAGGGAAGACAATTCACCCCGCTCTGCCTTTGTTCTTCCTAGAGAATCAATGTCTCCGTCTGCGGCGGGATCGTATTTTCCTCCATCAAATCATGAACAATCCGCAGTCCGCGCGCCAGCTCCTCATTCGTTGGCGGCGAGCAGAGGGCAAGACGGATAAAGGAATGCTCCGCCTCGCTGCCGACGGCAAAGCAATCCGACGAGAGGACACGCACACCGCGATGCTGCGCCTGCGCCTCAAAATTCGCCCCACCGCATCCCACAGGCAGCGGCATCCATTGGAAGAAGCTGCGTGTATTCCCCGTATGTGCAGGGAAGAGCCCTCGAAAGATGCGATTGCGCTCCTCAGTCAGCCGACATTTCTCCCGCATTATACGCTCCGCCGCGCCGCTGGCAATCAGCTCTGATGCAATCGCGGCACTCAGCGGCGGGATCGCCATACTGATGCTGCGCGCCGCTCTTCGAATGAGCTGCCTAAAATGCGATGGAACAAGCATGTATGCAACACGCAGTCCGGGACAGGTAAGTTTTGAAAGACTGTGCAGATAAACGGACTGCCGCGGGAGGAGCACGGTCATGGGCGCAGCGTTCCCGCGTGCCGTAAAGCCGTAGGCATCGTCCTCAATCAAAAGGATGTTGTGCTTACGCAGCACTGCTGCAATATCCCTGCGCCGCTCCTCAGGCATGACGATGCCAGTCGGATTCGCGCAGGACGGCATAAGATAGATACCCTTGATGTTTATCTGCTGATGCTGCTGCGCGAGCGCATCCGGCAGCATCCCGTCCACATCTCCCTCGATGGGGATGAGTCGGATGTTCAGCTGTTTTGCAAGGCTGATGAAATTCGCATACGTATACCTGTCCACCGCAATTCGATCCCCTGCATCGAACAGCGCAGTGAGTACGATTGCAAGTGCACTCTGCGTTCCGGCAGTAAGGAGGAGATTCGTCGGCTCTGCCGCAAGAGAAAAACGCGCGAGCCAGCGGCACGCAGTCCGTGCATGACGGTCCTCATCCTGCGCACTGCCAAGCGTGAAGAGCCGCGCTGCATCCCTGCCGCGCAGGATCTCCCGCGCGGTATCCGCAAGAATCTCGCTAAGTGAATCGTACGGATGAATGCTGCCAAGTTCAATAAGAAACTTTTTCGTATCTCCTGTTGTATTCGACAACGCTGCATTCGGCGAAACAAACGTCCCGCGCCCAATGACTGCATAGACCAGCCCCTTGTCCGTACAGAGACGAAAGGCGCGCGTCACCGTGCTCAGATTGAGATCGAGGTAGTCGGCAAGCTCCCGCTGCGGCGGGAGCTTTGTATGCGGCGGCAGTCGTCCGCTGAGGATATCACGTTCAAGCTGCGCGGCAAGCGCACGATAAAGCGGAGGATGGAGCCCCGCGCGTGCGGGACTCCATGTCATCGGATAATCATCGAACGAATTGATGGGCATAGGACATCTCCTACAACATTGTCATACATACAATTTTACTGTTGAAATCATACAATAAGCAGTCTAACATAATAATTGTATGTATTATATCACAAAGGGGATGCCAGTGGAGATGAAAAACAACGTTACTTCAACGTGCACAGCGATATCTGCCTCACTTTATATCCTGCCCTTTATCCTGGTCGGCTCGTTTCTGTCCATCTTCGACCAGTTCGTTATCAATGTCGCCGCCCCCGCCATCATTTCTTCCTTACATCCGTCGGCTGCAGAATTCGAGGGCATTATGAGCGGCTATGCGCTCGTCTACGGTGTTGGGCTGGTTGTCGGCGGACGCCTTGGTGACCGTTTCGGACGGCGGCGTATCTACCGTCTCGGGCTTTTTCTTTTTGCCGTGACCTCGGTGCTCTGCGGTGCTGCTCAGACGGCACCGCAGCTTGTTGTCGCACGCCTGCTGCAGGGGCTTTCGGGCGCTGTCATGGTGCCGCAGGTACTCGCTCTGATTCGTGTCTCATACGAAGATAATGCACGTGTGCAGGCACTATCCGCATTCGGCGTGTCCATCGGACTCGGACAGATCATAGGGCAGGTACTCGGCGGCTGGATTCCCCCATGGGATTTCCTCGGACTCGGTTGGCGCATGATTTTCCTCGCCAACATGCCAATCTGCCTGATCGCCGGCATTGGCTGCAGGTCGCTGCCCTCAAGCCCAAACGCTGTACACGAGGCACACCAAAAGCATCTCGGAAGTCCTCTTCGGCTCTTTCGTTATCGTGGCTATACGGTCGGAATTTTTCTCAATGTATGCCTGTACGCCGCCATTGTCCCCTTCTTTGTCGTGCTCGGTCTCTACCTGCAGAATATCTGTGAACTCACACCACAGACGGCGGGGCTCGTCTTTATGGCGGTCGGCACGGGGTTCGTCCTCGCCTCGTCCGCAGGACCTGCACTCATGCGGAAGTTCGCGCCGCCGCGCGTACTGATCTGCGGAACAATCTGTACCAGCGCGGGCATCTTCGCCGTCTTGCTCGGCTCGATCACGGGGCTGTCCACTGCGATTCCCTTTGTCATCCTCGCGCTGTTTGTCCTCGGTGTCGGCAATGGCACAGTGATTCCCATTGCAACGGGTGTTGTCCTGCGCTATCTGCCGATGGAGGACGCGGGTATTGGCGGTGCCATCCTGACGACGGGACAGCAGCTTGCGGGTGCGCTTGGGATTGTGCTTGCAGGTGAGTTTCTCATGGGAGACGGTGCATCCCTCAGCTCTCCCGCCGCCTATGTGGACGGTCTCGCCCTTCAGGTGTGCGCCGCATCGGCTGCACTCTGCTGCGCCGTTTGCCTCAGCCGTATCCCCACCGCCACGCAGAATCCACAGAGATCATCGAATTTTTCCGCTTGCCACAAATTTCATATCACCTTATAATTGATAACAAAATCCAATCGCGTTGATTATGGAGGTTTTCTTATGGAAAACACAAGCCCTATGCGGCGACTCTGGCAACTCGCCGCTGCGGAGCATGGGCGGCTGCGCATGGCGATTGCACTTGCGGCACTCGGCGTACTCGCGGGGATTGTTCCCTACTGGGCGGCGGCAGAGATGATTACAGCACTCCTCTTTGGCGCAGTGGAGCCGCGCTTCTATCTCATCCTATGCCTTACTGCCTTCGTCGGCTATGCCCTACGCAGCAGCCTATATGCACAGGCTCTTGCGCTGTCGCATCGTGCGGCATTCGCTGTACTGCGCGACATCCGCACGCGCGTCCTCGAGAAGCTACCAAAACTCCCGCTCGGTGTCGTGATCGATCACGCAAGCGGTGCGATGAAGCACACGATTGTCGATCAGGTTGAAAGCATGGAGCGCACGATTGCACACCTATGGCCGGAGATGACAGCAAATACATTTGGCCCCTTGTGCATCTTCATCTATTTGCTCATCCTCGACTGGCGCATGGCGCTGCTCTCTCTCGTCTCGATTCCCGTCGGCATGGTCTTTATGGCGATCGTCATGCGCGACTACGAGGAAAAATACGAAGGGGCGGTGCGGACAACGGACGAGATGAACGCCGCCGTTGTCGAGTACATCAGCGGCATCGAGGTCATCAAGGCATTCAACCAAGGCGCAGCGTCCTATGAAAAGTTCTCGGAAAAGGTTCGCGCAAATGCCTCGTACTACTATCACTGGATGCTGCACTGCCAACTGCCAATGTCCGTCGGCAAGGTGGTATCCCCGACCACGCTCATCACGATCCTGCCTGTGGGCTGGCTCTGGTATCAAGACGGTACTCTTCCGATGGATGTCTTTATCCAGACGATCATCCTCTCCCTCGGGATCGCGGGTCCGCTGCTCGCCTCAATGTCCTTTATCGATGCACTCGCAAAGGTCGGCACAACCGTCAGTGCTGTCGATTCCATTCTCTCTGCTGAGGAGCAGCACCATGCGACGACGCCGATTCCCGTTGAGACGACGGACATCTCGGTGGAGCATGTCTCCTTTGCTTACGACGGAACGAACAACGTCCTAGACGATATCTGTCTCACGATCCCGAGCGGCACGCTGAACGCATTTGTCGGTGCAAGCGGCAGCGGGAAATCGACACTCGCACGTCTGATCGCCGGCTATTGGGATCTGCAGGAGGGCAGCATCCGCATCGGCGGACATGATGTGAGGGACATCCCCCTTCCTCAGCTCTATGATCTGGTCTCCTTTGTCGCACAGGATACCTATCTCTTTGACGACACGATCCGAGAGAACATCCGTCTCGGCAAAACATCGGCGACCGATGCACAGGTCGAGCACGCAGCAGAGTGTTCGGGCTGTGCCGACTTCATCCGCAGGCTCGAACGTGGTCATGATACCGTTGTCGGCAGTGGCGGCAGCCATCTCTCGGGCGGCGAGCGCCAGCGCATCGCGATCGCACGCGCGATGTTGAAGGACGCCCCCATTGTCATCCTCGATGAGGCAACGGCGTACATTGACCCGGAGAACGAGGCCGTCATCCAGCGTGCTGTCGCACGGCTGATCGCTGGGAAGACGGTCATCATCATCGCGCACCGTCTCTCTACCATCACCGATGCGGATACGATCTTTCTCATCGCGGACGGCACAGTCGCAGCATCGGGAACGCACACACAGCTCCTTTCGGACTGCACGGAATACCGCAGCATGTGGCAGGCACACATCAGTGCAAAGGACGGTGATGCAAATGATTGACGCACTCAAAAAAATCTGGGCGTTCGCGGGCAGCGAGCGAAAAAATCTCAACCGCTCAGTGCTGCTCGGTGCGCTCTACGCCATATTTCACGCCCTGCAAATTGCAGCACTCTATGTCGTCCTAAAGGGACTCATGGAGCATGCGGACGGCATGGATACGGCGATGCAAGCACTCGTAATCCTCGCCGTCAGCATCCTCGGTAGATCCGTAGTCGAGTATATCTCACAACTGCAGCGCGTCCATGCGGGCTACTTCATGGCGGCGAACAAGCGCATCGCCATCGGAGAGCGTCTCAAGCGCGTCCCGATGGGCTATTTTAACGAGAGCAGCCTCGGACGGATCACGGGCATCGCAACAACTGTTCTGGGCGATGTGGAGGAAACTGCCTCCATGGTTCTCGTCAACACGCTGACCGGCTTCCTGAATACCCTCATCCTCATCCCGATGGTCTTTGTCTTCGATGGGCGCATCGGCGCCGTCTTCATCGTCGGCATCGCCCTCTATCTGTGGGTCACAGCGACCATGGAGGAGAAATCCCGCATGCTCGCACCGAAACGGCAGGCGGCACAGGCATCGCTTGTCGAGGCTGTACTTGAGCAGCTGCACGGAATGCACGTCATCAAGGCATTCAACCTCACGGGCAAGGGCGATAGACAGGTGCGCGATGCGCTTGCCGAAAGCGAGCGCGCTAACCTTTCGATGGAGCGTCTCTTTACCCCATACGTGGCTGCACAGGAACTCACCCTGCGCTTTTTCAGCATCCTGATCATCGCCACCGCACTCTATGCACATTGCACAGGAACAATGTCCCTGCTCGATGTGATTATGTGCATTGTCTTCTCCTTCATTGCCTATCAGCAGCTCGAATCTGCGGGCAGTGCGCTCTCCTTGCTCCGTGTCGTATGCGCCTCCATCGACGAGGCAAACGAAACAGATGCCATTCCACAGCTCGATGAAAGCGGCAGAGATATTGTCCCCACGCACCATGACATCACATTTGACCGCATATCCTTTTCCTATGGAGAAAGACCGCTCCTCCGCGACATTTCCGCAGAGATCCCCGAACGCAGTTTGACGGCGATTGTCGGGCCGAGCGGCTCCGGTAAGACAACACTGTGCCATCTCATTGCGCGGTTCTGGGATGTCGATGCCGGCACAATTACCATCGGCGGACACAATGTCAAGGAATATACGCTTGCGTCCCTGATGGCACAGATCAGCATTGTCTTTCAGCGCGTCTACCTCTTCCACGACACCATCGAAAACAACATCCGTTTCGGACGACCACAGGCGAGCCGCGCAGAGGTCATTGCGGCAGCAAAAAAGGCAGCGTGTCATGATTTCATCATGCAGCTGCCGAACGGGTATGAAACAATGGTCGGCGAGGGTGGCGCAAACCTTTCGGGCGGCGAAAAGCAGCGCATCTCCATCGCCCGTGCCATTCTTAAGGACGCGCCCATCATCATCTTTGACGAGGCGACGGCGAACGTCGATCCAGAGAACGAGGATCGGCTGCAGCAGGCAATCGAAGCACTGACGCAGGACAAGACCGTCATCATGATCGCCCATCGGCTGAACACGGTTCGAAACGCCGCGCAGATCCTCGTTGTAGCAGACGGCAGGATCGTTCAGCGCGGAACACACGAAGAACTGATCGCCAAGGATGGCATCTATGCCGACTTCATCGCTTCGCGCAGAACAGCCGTCGGGTGGAGGCTGTCATCTTCGACAGCTCAGTCCAAAATCGGATGATCGCGGACATAAAGGTATCCTCTCACCCAAACGCGAAAGGATAATTTTTTGATCGAA
>CALIBA010000147.1 GCA_938045435.1 uncultured Selenomonas sp. | reverse complement strand
TGTGCCGCTTCAAGTCAATGTTGAGCTTGGGCGCACGAAGAAGTCTATCAAAGATATTTTGGATCTGACGAAGGGTTCGATTGTAGAACTGGATAAACTCGCTGGAGAACCTGTGGATATTCTGGTAAACGGAAAGTATTTGGCCAAAGGCGAAGTTGTCGTTATCGATGAAAACTTCGGTGTTCGAATCACGGAGATTGTCAGCCCTCTTGAGCGTGCTGCACGGCTTCAATAGTGGCCAGACAGTTGGGGGATACAGCGAAGAGAGGAATGCTCCGAGACGAGCTTAAGGAGAGATGAGAAATGGCAGTTCGCGTTTTGATTGTTGATGATGCGGCATTTATGCGAATCATGCTCAAAGATATCCTGTCTAAAAATGGCTATGAGATTGTCGGTGAAGCCGAAAACGGTGTCAAGGCAGTGTCGCAGTTCCAGGAGGTTAAGCCGGATGTTGTGACGATGAATATCACAATGCCGGAGATGGATGGCATTACCGCAGTCAAAGAGATCAAAGCGTATGATCCCGACGCGAAGGTCATTATGTGCAGTGCTATGGGACAGCAGGCAACGGTGATTGAGGCAATTCAAGCAGGAGCATGTGATTTCATTGTGAAGCCATTCCAGGCAGATCGTGTACTGGAAGCTGTCCGCAAAGCTGTAGGCTGATGAGGTACCGGATTCTTTTTTTGCTCCTCTTGATGATGGGCATCCTCCTTGTTCCTATAATGATGGGGGATGCATCAGCTGCAGGCGGAACGGGCGGCGGATACCTGGCCGGTTATGAGGAGGCTGACCCGCGGCCGTCGGCTGTGTCATGGTGGTCGACAGCCGCTTATGTGGTCAGCCTTTTTGCTGTTTTTGCATTTGTTGTTGTCCTTGCGTACTTCGTTGCGCGTGCTTTTGGCAAGAGTTCCATGCGAACACTTGCAGCACGCGGCGGACATCTCTATCTACAGTTGCCGCTTGGTCCTAATCGTTCGGTTTGTGTGGTGGAAATTTTTGGTCGTGTCTTTGTACTCGGGGTGACGGATGCAAATATTCGTTTGCTCACAGAGATTGATGATCCGGAAATCATAGAGGAGATTCGCACAAAGAGCATTGAAGGACAGAGTGGTGTATTTCAGGAACAATTCGGTTCACTGTCGGATTTTGTACGAAAAATACCGCCGATCTTTCGTAAATGAGCAGATATGGGATGGAAGAAAAGGGGCGTATGGGGTTGAATCGGCGCATAATTCTTGTTCTTTTGGGAGGGCTGGCGCTCCTCGCGTTTTTTACGGGGAACGCCGGAGCCGCGCCGCTCGTTCCCACCGTCAGCGTTGGTGTGGGGACATCGGAGAATCCGCAGGATGTTGCAACAAGTATGCAGCTCTTAGCTGTGCTTACGGTTGTTTCGCTTACGCCTGCAATCCTTATGATGACGACATCGTTTATTCGTATCGTCGTTGTGATTGGTTTTTTGCGCAATGCGCTTTCTACACAAAACGTGCCTCCAAACCAGGTCGTTTTGGCACTCTCTTTATTTTTGACGTTTTATATCATGGCGCCCTATTGGGGGCAGGCAAACGAGAACGGCGTGCAGCCCTATCTTGCGGGAGAAATTTCGCAGGAGCAGGCATTGGAAAACATCGTTGACCCTCTGCGCGACTTCATGTTTCGACAAACACGGGAATCGGATCTGGCACTCTTTGTGAATCTTGCAGATGCGCCGCGGCCGGATTCACCGGAGGATGTTTCGACATTTACACTCATTCCTGCGTTTATCATCAGCGAACTTAAAACAGCATTTCAAATTGGGTTTATGATCTATATCCCATTCATTGTTATTGATATGATTGTCGCGAGTACGCTGATGTCCATGGGTATGATGATGCTGCCGCCGACGATGATTTCACTGCCGTTTAAGCTGCTTATTTTCGTGCTCGTTGACGGGTGGAATTTGCTCGTCATGAACCTCGTTAAAAGCTTTCATTAGGTTTTTTGTCGCTATAATCTTAAAAATGCTCCGCGCGCCGCTTAAATTTTCATTTTATTTTACTTACGGCGCCGCACTTCAGACGGCGCAAATCAGCTCAAATTTAGCCCGCGCCGCCCAGAGCTAATAGGGAAGGCTTTAGATGAAAAAAATTTATATATTTTTGAGTTTTTGCGTTTTTTTAGTCGGTTCGGAGGTTAAATTTGAGGGGAATTTGCCCGAGCTGATTTTGGCCGCGCAGAGCTCAAATTTAGCTCAAATTTCAAACTACGAACCGCAAAAAGCGCAGCTGCAAAAAGATGCCGTAAAGAGTGCGTATATGCCAAACCTCACGGTTGAGGGCGGATACAGCTTTTTAAGCGGCG
>CALIBA010000146.1 GCA_938045435.1 uncultured Selenomonas sp. | reverse complement strand
CAGGGCACGGCAAAGATGCTGGAGGCGGAACCGCTGGACATGAACCGATACCGGGAGCAGAAGGACAAACTGGAATACGAGGCGATGGTACGCAACCCCGAAACCGCCTACCTCGTGTCCAACGAGGAATTTGACAAGCAACTGGAGGAACTCGGCTGGTCGCCCTCCGACATGGTGACGATGGCGGGAATGTATATCGACCGGGGAATGTACAACATGAAGAAGAGCATCCGCGACTTCTTCCGCGAGATACTCGAACTGCTGTTCCAAGCCGCCGCCCTCGTGATAGACACCGTCCGCACCTTCTTTCTCGTGGTGCTGGCGATTCTCGGTCCGATAGCCTTCGCCCTGTCGGTATGGGACGGTTTCCAAAACACGCTCACGCAGTGGATATGCCGCTATATACAGGTCTATCTGTGGCTACCGGTATCGGACATGTTCAGCACCATACTGGCGAAGATACAGGTTCTGATGCTGCAAAACGACATCGAGCGGATGCAGGCAGACCCGAACTTCTCGCTGGATTCGAGCGACGGGGTGTATATCGTATTCCTCTGCATCGGCATCATCGGCTACTTTACCATTCCCACCGTTGCGGGCTGGATTATCCAAGCCGGAGGCATGGGCGGTTACGGTCGCAACGTGAACCAGATGGCGGGACGAGCCGGAAGCATGGCGGGCAGCGTGGCGGGTGCAGCCGCAGGAAACGCAGTCGGACGTGTCGGCAAATTGCTGAAATAATCAATGTGCAATCATAAATTGGAAAATATAAATGGAATTCAAATCACTTAGAAACATCGAATCGTCGTTCAGGCAGATACGCCTGTTCGGTATCGTCTTCCTCTCGCTGTGCGCCGTGGTGACGGTGTGGAGCGTGTGGAACTCCTACCGTTTCGCAGAGAAGCAACGGGAGAAAATCTATGTGCTGGACAACGGCAAGAGCCTGATGCTCGCCTTGTCTCAGGATTTGTCGCAGAACCGCCCGGCGGAGGCACGGGAACATGTGCGCCGTTTCCACGAGATGTTCTTCACGCTATCACCTGAAAAAAGCGCGATTGAACACAACGTGAAACGTGCCTTGCTGCTGGCGGACAAGAGCGTGTACCACTATTATTCGGACTTCGCGGAGAAGGGGTACTACAACCGCATCATCGCCGGGAACATCAACCAAGTGCTGAAGGTGGACAGCGTGGTGTGCGACTTCAACGCCTATCCCTACCGTGCCGTGACCTACGCCACACAGAAAATCATCCGGCAGAGCAACGTCACCGAGCGCAGCCTCGTGACCACCTGCCGCCTGCTGAACGCATCGCGGTCGGATGACAACCCGAACGGTTTTACCATCGAGGGTTTCACCATCATTGAGAACAAGGATTTACAGACTATCAAACGGTAACAGGACATGAAAAGTATCAGAAAATCAATGTGGGGCATGTATTGGAAACTCCACGACAAACGGAAACGCTTGGCGGCAAGTCTCAAAGGGTATCTGGACGGCTTGCCGCCGGAAACACGCCGCCGCATCGTGCTGGGGATGTTCGCCGCCTTCGCGGTGCTTGCCCTTTACACCTTCGGCAGAGCCGTCTATGACATCGGCAGGAACGACGGCTCACATATGGAAACGGGACACGCCGGACGGGTGGAACTGCCGACCCCGGCGGAAACAGGCAATCACTTAACACCTTATTTATATGGAACAGACAAAGAATGAACCGACGAAAGAGAACAAAGCTGCTCCCGAAACGGGGAAACCGAAAAAGGAGCGCGAACCGCTGACAGAGGCGCAACGGCTGAAACGGCAGAAGATGATCGTGCTGCCCGCTATGGTGTTGGTGTTCATCGGGGCGATGTGGCTGATATTCGCCCCGTCCTCCGGCAAGGAGCAACCGCCGGGAACGGACGGATACAACACCGAGATGCCCGACGCTGACAAGGCGAACCGGCAGATTATCGGCGACAAGCTGAAAGCCTACGAGCATGGGGAGATGGAAGAGCGTCAGGAGAGCCGCAACCGTGCCATCGGGCAGCTGGGCGACATGTTCGACCGCGAGATAGCGGGAACGGAGAACGGAGTGGACTTCGACCTCGCCAATCCGGGCGGCAAGGAAGAAAGGGCAAAGCCAGCCACGCCGCAGACCATCCAGTCCTCCGCAGCCGCCTACCGTGACCTGAACGCCACGCTCGGAAACTTCTACGACCAGCCGAAAAACGACAATGCGGAGATGGACGAATTGTTGGAGCGCATCGCATCGCTGGAGTCGGAACTGGAAAGCGAGAGGGGCAAGGCTTCCTCTATGGACGAGCAGGTGGCTCTTATGGAGAAGTCCTACGAGCTGGCGGCAAAGTACATGGGCGGTCAGAACGGAGGACAGCCATCGGCGGAACAGAGGGCAGAGCCAACTACCGTGCAGAAAGGGAAGAAGAACAAGGCAATGCCTATCAGACAGGTGGAGCATCAAGTAGTTTCTTCACTCTCACAGCCTATGAGTAACGCGGAGTTTGTCGCCGCCTTATCGCAGGAACGCAACCGGGGTTTCAACACGGCTGTCGGCACGGCGGAGGTATTGGACAGGAACACCATACCGGCGTGCGTGCATGGGGCGCAGAGCGTGACGGACGGGCAGACGGTAAGGCTGCGCCTGCTGGAGCCTATGGCGGTGGCAGGCAGGACAATACCCCGGGGTGCGGTGGTGGTCGGCACGGGCAAGATACAGGGTGAGCGGCTCGACATCGAGATTACCTCGCTGGAATACGACGGCACGATTATCCCCGTGGAGCTTGCGGTCTATGACACGGACGGACAGCCCGGCATCTTCATCCCGAACTCGATGGAGATGAACGCCGTCCGGGAGGTCGCCGCCAACATGGGCGGCTCGCTGGGAAGCAGCATCAACATCTCCACCAATGCCGGGGCGCAGCTCGCCTCCGACTTGGGCAAGGGGCTGATACAAGGCACGAGCCAGT
>CALIBA010000145.1 GCA_938045435.1 uncultured Selenomonas sp. | reverse complement strand
AAGTTTTTATAAAGCTCTACATTTTTATCCAGCTTTTTTTCGCCATCTTGTGCAACCCCGATCAGCCCCTGCGACAACACACCACGCAGCCCGGAATCTACAACAACTTCAGCAACCTTTTCCATATCAGGACCATACATATCAGCAAACGTAGTTGTCCCACTTCGAATCATTTCAACAGCGGCAAGCATAGCCCCCCAATATATGTCATTGGAACGCATCTTTGCCTCAATCGGCCAAATCATCTGTTGCAGCCAGTCCATGAGTTTCATATCATCCGCGTAGCTTCGCAGTAAAGTCATAGAGGCGTGTGTGTGTGCATTGACAAATCCTGGAATTGCAAAATGATTATTTCCATCAATGACTTTTTCTGCATGAAAAGAATCAGAAATATCTCCTATGGAAACAATTCGATCCTTAGCAATAGAAATGTTTGTTTTAGATGTTGTTCCATCTGGTAAAAGTGCAACAACATCTTTAATTAATATATTCAAATTGTTTCCCCTTATATCAACCCCAAGTATTCTTTCTGTTCTTTGCTCAAAGAATCAATAGAAATGCCAAGAGATCGGAGTTTAATATTTGCAATTTCTAAATTAATCTCGTCTGGCATAAGATGCACACCATTCTTCATCTCTTTGCCATGCCGTAAAAGATGCAATGCTGAGAAAAACTGTACCCCAAAGGATAGATCCATAATTTCTGCTGGATGTCCATCGCCAGCCGCAAGGTTCACCAATCGTCCCTCTGCCAATAGGTAAAGACGGCGCCCATCTGGCTGGACAAACTCTCTAATATTCTCACGTACAATCTCATTGGATACAGAACAAGCTGTAAGTTCTGGAATATTAATTTCGACATCAAAATGTCCAGAGTTTGCCATCATCGCGCCATCTTTCATGACCTCGAAATGATTTTTGCGGAGTACATCCTTGTTGCCTGTGAGCGTTAGGAAAATATCACCAACTTTTGCTGCTTCATCCATGGGCATAACATAAAAGCCATCAAATACGGCTTCAATTGCTTTTATAGGATCTACTTCTGTAATAATAACATTAGCACCAAGACCACGAGCACGCATTGCCCCGCCTTTTCCACACCACCCATAGCCAGCAATGACAACTGTCTTTCCAGCGATAACAAGGTTCGTGGTACGCATGATTCCATCCCACGTGGATTGCCCGGTACCATAGCGATTGTCAAACAGATATTTGCAATAAGCATCATTAGCTGCAATCATAGGAAATTCAAGTTTCCCTTGTCGTTCTAGTGCATAAAGGCGGTGAACCCCTGTTGTTGTTTCCTCTGAACCTCCAATTAATGTGGAAAGCAGTTCGCGGCGAGATGTATGGAGCATATGTACCAAATCTCCGCCATCATCAATTATAATCTCCGGTTTAATATCAAGTGCTTTGTTTAAGAATGTATTATATTCCTCATCAGAACAACCATGCCAAGCAAATACATGAATACCTTCCTCCACTAATGCTGCCGCAACATCATCTTGTGTGGAGAGCGGATTACTTCCTGTAACAGCAACTTCCGCTCCTGCATGCTTGAAAATTGTTGCCATATATGCTGTTTTTGCTTCTAAATGCAACGTTATAACCATCCTCAAGCCAGCAAACGGTTTTGATACCGAGTATTCTTTATCTGCTGCTTCCATTACAGGCATAAAACGCTTGACCCAATCAATCTTAGCATGACCAGACGGTGCTAATTTAATATCGCGAATCATCGAATCCATTGAACATCTTCCTTTCAATTTTCAATCCCCTTACGCGCGCAAACGCCTTTTGAATAATAATGCCGTATTTCTCTCATCTCTGTGATAAGATCGGCATACTCTAAGAGCCACTTTGGTGCATTGCGTCCTGTACAGACAAGCTCTGTCTCAGACGGAAGTGCTTGTAAAAATGATTCCATCTGTTTTTGTGACAATAAACCAAAGGAAAGCGCAACATTTACCTCATCCAATATAATAAGATCATACTGACCTGAAAGAGCTGTTTTGATTGCTTTTTGAAGGCCCTTGGAAAGTAAGTCTGTATAATCTTTTGGAGGATGTCCTTTGGGAAAAACAACAACACTATCCCCTAGTAACTCCTTTGAGGCTTTATCCATCATTCCTTCTTCTGCAACAAAGAAGGGTTTTCCTGTGGTTTCTAGGAAAATATTTGGCATTGACCGTAAAATATTCTGCTCACTATATGCGAGACTCTTCATAAACTGCATAAAGTAAACACTATGTCCTGCCCCTAACGAACGAATTGCTAAACCAATTGCAGCCGTCGTCTTTCCCTTCCCATTTCCTGTATAAATTTGAATCATTATGGAAGCAACACCTTATGACTCACATTAATACGTCCTTTTTCATCAATTTCGATAACTTTAACTTCTAGCGTATCGCCAACATGTACAACATCCTCTACACGTTCAACACGATTCCGAGACAGCTGGGAAATATGGCAAAGCCCCTCTTTCCCAGGGAGGAGTTCTACAAAAACTCCAAACTTTAGAAAACGCGTGACGCGCCCTTTGTAAATTTCACCAATCTGTACTTCACGAACAATATCTTCAATCATCTGTCGCGCACGATCCATTGCAACTGTATCTGGAGATGTAATAAAGATATTTCCATCTTCATGGATATCGATATCAACGCCTGTTTCATCAATAATCTTTCGAATCACCTTGCCACCAGTACCAATAACATCACGAATTTTTTCAACATTAATAGTGATTGTTTCAACTCTCGGTGCGTAAGGAGATAGTTCCTCTGCTGGTTTATCAATACACTCTAACATCTTATCAAGGATAAAAGCACGTCCTTTTTTTGCTTGTGCAAGTGCAGAAGAAAGAATATCGCGCGTAATACCAGCGATCTTAATATCCATCTGAATTGCTGTAATTCCCTTAGACGTTCCTGCAACCTTAAAGTCCATATCACCAAGGGCATCTTCTATTCCTTGAATATCTGTTAGAATGGAGTAATTTTCACCATCTTTTACCAAGCCCATGGCAATACCTGAAACTGGCCGTTTAATTGGAACACCAGCACACATCAGCGAGAGTGTACTGCCACAAACGCTGCCCATGGAACTAGATCCATTGGATTCAAGGACCTCAGAAACAAGACGTATCGTATAGGGAAAATCTTCGATTGAGGGAATCATCGGAAACAGAGCACGCTCAGCTAATGCACCATGCCCAATCTCCCGACGACCGGGACTGCGCATAGGACGCGCCTCGCCCACACTATATCCAGGAAAATTATAATGGTGAAGATAGTGCTTTGTTGTCTCTGCACCAAGGCCATCAATAATTTGTTCATCACCAATAGAACCAAGTGTCGTAACAGTAAGAATTTGTGTCTGTCCACGTGTAAATAAACCAGAGCCATGTGTACGCGGCAGAATACCAACCTCACAACTAATAGGGCGCACCTCATCAAGTGCTCGTCCATCTGGTCGAATTTTTTCATGAGTAATCATGTGACGAACAATATTCTTCTCAATTTTATAAAGTATCTGCGAGAGCTCTTTCTCTTTATCCGGATATTTACTTAAAAAATATTCAAGTGTATTGGTTTTTATATCTGAAATATTCGCATCTCTTTCAAGTTTATTTGCATTTCTAATAGCTATATTCAAGCGTTCTGCAGCATAATCTCGTATTTCATCCTCCAAGCTTTCAGATGTCGAGAATATTGCAGGATTTTGTTTTTCCTTGCCACATATATTTCGGATATTTTCTTGGAACTCAACTAGGCGACGGATTTCTGCATGTCCAAATAATATGGCATCAAGAATTACATCTTCGGGAAGTTCATTTGCACCAGCTTCTACCATCATAACAGCATTATGGGATCCGGCTACAGTAAGGTTTAATTCAGAAAGAGAGCACTCCTTCTCCATAGGGTTAATAACAAATGAGCCATTGATATATCCTACACGAACCCCGGCAATGGGCTCCATGAACGGAATATCCGAAATCGTTAGTGCACATGAAGCACCAAGCATTGCAGCAATTTCAGGAGGGTTATCCCTATCAACAGAAAGTACAGTCGCAACAATCTGGACATCATTACGAAATCCATCAGGAAAAAGAGGCCGAATAGGGCGATCGATAAGGCGTGCACAGAGAACAGCCTCACTGCTTGGACGACCTTCTCTTTTGATAAACCCACCGGGGATTTTACCTGCGGCATACATTTTTTCTTCGTAATCTACGGTCAGCGGGAAAAAATCCACACCTTCCCTAGGTGCACGTGAGGCTGTTGCAGTCACTAAAACAACAGTATCACCATAACGGACTAAGACCGAACCATTTGCCTGTTTCGCCATCTTTCCTTGTTCTATGATAAGCTTTCGCTCGCCCAATTCAATTTCGAAACTCTGCATGTAGTATTATCCTCCTAGGTTGTTCTTATGACAAAAGCATTCGACAAAACCTTTTGGAATCCTTGTTCCTGTAGCAAAAGAGCGGGGCCATTCCCCCCGCTCTTTTATCTCGGTGATATATAAGTATCACTTACGTAGATTGAGCTTTGTAATAATGGAACGATAGCGGTCAATGTCCGTTTTATAAAGATAACTCAACAGACGGCGACGATGTCCGACCATCTTTAGAAGCCCACGACGTGAATGGTGATCTTTCTTATGTTCCTTCAAATGATCTGTCAAATATTGAATGCGCGCAGTTAAAACGGCAATCTGAACTTCTGGTGAGCCGGTATCCCCCTCGTGAACAGCATACTCTTTGATGATTTCTTGTTTTTTTTCTTGTGTCAGCATTATAATCCTCCTAATTATAAATCATCCGTAAACTAAGAAAACGTCGGATTACTCGTTATCTGAGTCAAGGATTTTGGAACTCATTCATATTATCATAGAAATATTTTCTTGTAAATGTAAAAATTTCTCCAACAACTCCATAGACATCCTTTGATCATGCTTCATTTGAACGGTTAAACTGCTTATAGAAGAAAATTTTTGTTCATTTCGTATATGGATATAAAATGACACCATAATTTCTTCTCCATAAATCTCTTTAGAAAAGTTAAAAATATGAACCTCTAATCGACGCTCAACTCCTTCAAAGGTCGGATTATTTCCGATATTAGCAACTCCTTTATAAAGCTGGTGCTGATATATAACAGTTACTGCGTAAACACCATTAGGAAGAAGATTCCACATGTGAGGAAGAGAAATGTTGGCTGTAGGAAATCCAAGTTGTCGTCCCCTTGCTTCCCCATGAACTACACAACCTAAGATGCTAAATGGGTATCCAAGGAATTTGTTTGCCTGAGTAATATTTCCATTTTGAAGTAAATTTCGAATCCGTGTACTACTGACTATTATTTCATCGCACATAACAGGAGAGCATACAATCATACGAAATTCATATATTGTTGATTTTTCGTACAATAGAGATACCGTCCCTTTTCCTCTTCTCCCAAATGTATAATTTTCACCTACCACAATGTATTGGGGAGAAAAGCACATATGTAACAAATCAATAAAATCATTTGCACTTGTATCAGCGAAATCTTCAGTAAATGGAATTTCTACTAAAATATCAACACCAAGATTGGTTAAAATACGTTGACGAAGTATACTATCTCCCAGTCGCTGTGGTATTTTTTGTGGATTAATAACAGAGAGTGGGTGATTGAGAAAGGAAAATACAATGGATACTCCATTAATTTCGCGTGCTTTATGAACTGTCTCATAAATAATCTTCTGATGTCCAATATGAAGACCATCAAACATACCGAGGGCTATAACTGTGTTTTGATAGCGTGCATGAAAATCAATAAGTTTATCATATTTTTCCATATCAGATCAGGAACGTTCCTCTCATCTAAGTGTATGATTCTAAGGTTCACCTATGATTCGAAGTTCTGGAATAAGTTTTACACCATGTTTTTCGTGCACAAACTTCTGTATTGATGTGATAAGCTGTTGTACATCATATGCTGTAGCGCCTCCAATATTAATAATAAATCCAGCATGTTTTTGCGAAACTTGTGCTCCTCCAATCGTAAGCCCCTTCAAACCTGTCTGATCGATCAATGTGCCAGCAAAATATCCGGTAGGACGCTTAAATGTGCTTCCAGCACTTGGAAACTCTAATGGTTGCTTGTTTTTTCGCTTATCCATTAAATCATTCACTGTTTTACTAATATCATCTGCATTTCCTTCCTTCAAAAGAATACGGATTTCGCAAATAGCTTCCTCTTGTTTGTGAAATATACTGTGCCGATACTCAAATTCCAATTCATCAATGGTATAGGAATGTATTTCTCCTGTCACAGAAACGGTTTTGACTTCTGTGACAATGGATTTCATTTCGCTATCGTAAGCTCCAGCATTCATGAAAACGGCTCCACCAATGCTTCCAGGAATACCACAAGCAAACTCAATTCCAGACAGACCATTTTTCTGTGCAAAAAAGGATACATCTTTTAGCAAGGCACCAGCACCAATAATGAGTTCCATTCCTTCACGCCGTATATTCGACATTACAGAACTGAACCTGATAACAAGACCTCGAATACCTCCATCTTGAACCAGTATATTTGATCCATTTCCAAGTAAAGTAATAGGTTGTTCATATGCCACTGCTATTTGTATAATCTGCTGTACTTCTTCTATATTTTTCGGATAAAACAATAAATCTGCAGGCCCCCCAATACAAAACGTTGTATGAAGTCTCATAGGAGCATCTATAAAAATCTGGGAGGAATCAAACTTATCTCGACAAATACCAATAAATGTTGTTTTCACTTTATTCCATTCCCTCACACTTACAAAAAAATTATGTTTCTTATAGAACCAAGCTAGAAAATTCTTGTTGACGAAGAGCCTCATATGTAACAATAGAAACAGCATTCGATAAATTTAATGAACGAGCCCCCGTACGCATTGGTATGCGGAAAGTTTGTGTTTTATTAGATCTTAATAAATGTTCTGGCAATCCAGAACTCTCTTTTCCAAAAACTAAAAAATCATTCTTTCGATACTTAATATTAGTATATAAATTGGCAGCCTTTGTAGAAAAAAAATAAAAGCTATGATTTGGATATAGACTCTGTATACTGTAAAAATCGTCGTAATAATGTATATTGACAAGATGCCAATAATCTAAACCAGCACGTTTGAGATATTTATCATCGGTAGAGAATCCAAGTGGTTTTATAAGATCTAGTGCAATCCCCGTGCATGCACATAGCCGGGCTATATTTCCTGTATTTCCAGGGATTTCTGGCTCAACTAATACAATGTGCATGAATATCTAACCTTCCATTTTCTTTACATTTCCCCAATAGCATTATAACGAATTACTGAAGTAAAAACAACCAAAAAGAGATAAGACTCTATTTATCGTGCTATCTCCTGTGGGATAGGTTAAGATTTCTATTATAGAGAATATCCAAAGTTGTTTCTACAAACTATAAATTATGTTATACTTTTTGTAAACATCAATAGGGGGAAGTAAATTTGCGTATTGTTGTTGCAGGTGCAGGAAGGCTAGGATATAGCATCGCCGCACTGCTCTCAGAGGAAAATATGGATGTCGTTGTGGTGGACGGTGAGGAGAGTCAGCTG
>CALIBA010000144.1 GCA_938045435.1 uncultured Selenomonas sp. | reverse complement strand
TACGAAAAGATGGACTGTTGCACAAAGATAAATTTACCTTCGTGCAACAGTCCCTATTTTATGCTGAAGATACAGTACGCCGAAAACTTTTTGCTTTTCCCTTGAAAATCTCGTATAATGAGGAATACATGACATGAAAGAATAAGGGGATTTTTTTGGTCAATCGAATTGAGATTAGCATCATATTTCTCATCTATATGCTGTTGATGATGTGCATTGGGGTATATTACTACCGACGAACACGCAACATGAGTGATTATTTTCTTGGAAACCGAAAGCTCGGTGCATGGGTAACGTCGATGAGCGCTGAGGCCTCGGATATGTCGGGATGGATGCTCATGGGGCTTCCGGGATTCGCCTATGTGGCGGGGCTTAATGCGGGGTGGATTGCCCTCGGACTGGCTCTTGGAACATGGGCGAACTGGTATTTTATCGCAGCGCGGCTGCGTGTTTACACAGAACTTGCCAATAACTCATTGACGCTGCCGGATTTTTTTGAAAATCGCTTTCTTGTATCTTCGGGAAAACTGCGTGTGATCCCAGCAATTTTTATTCTCATCTTCTTTATTCTCTATACATCCTCTGGTTTTGTGGCGGCGGGAAGGCTTTTTGAGACAATCTTTTGCCTGCCATATGAAATGGCAATGCTTCTAGGTGCAGGCGTTGTCATCTTTTATACGCTTGTGGGAGGGTTTCTTGCGGTATCACGGACTGATTTTATCCAAGGCGTGATGATGTTTTTTGCAATTCTTGTGGTGCCGATTGGTGCAGCGATGATGCTCGGCGGATTTACTGAGACAGCGGCGCTCATCTATGCAGAGCATGCGTCCTTTTTCTCTCCCCTTACCAAAGCAGATGGAAGCAGTGTTGGTTTTATTGAGTGGATCTCACTGATGGGATGGGGCATTGGATATTTTGGGCAGCCGCATATTCTCGTACGTTTTATGGCAATTCGGCATGCAGATGAACTTCCCCAAGCAACACGGATTGCTATGGCATGGGTGGTGATCTCGCTTTCTGCTGCGATTCTGGTCGGCATGGTTGGCGCAGTCTATCTAAAGGTTCCCCTGGAGGGGACTGCTGCAGAGACTGTGTTCCTTGCAATGGCAGGTGAACTCTTTCCGCCGATCGTAGCGGGGCTTATTTTGGCAGCAGTGCTGGCAGCGATCATGAGTACATCATCGGCACAGCTTCTCGTTGCGGCATCTGCGTTTGCACAGGATATTTATCGCCGCAGTCTGCGCCCTGCCGCAAAACAATCAGAGCTGGTCTGGGTCAGCCGTATTTCTGTCCTTTGTATTGCGGCGGCAGCTCTTTATTTGGGGATGCGCCCGGATCATTTTATCCTAGATATGGTCGCCTATGCATGGGCTGGATTTGGTGCTGCATTCGGTCCCGCGCTTCTTATGTGCCTTTTTTGGCGGCGGACAACGGAGCGCGGTGTGATTGCTGGAATTGTGACAGGCGGGCTGACTGTGCTCTTTTGGAAGCAGATTGGATTCCTTGGTCTTTACGAGCTCGTTCCCGGTTTTCTCTTTGCGCTGCTTGCAATTTATATTGTGAGCAAGGTGGATGCGAAACCTTCGGCAGAGGTAACGGCACTCTTTGACCGCGTGGGGCAGCGGTGAGGGCCGATGCCGTCATTCATCCTTGGGGACGTGCAGTTTTGTTTGTTATAGCTGATGAGCGGCAGGAGGCGTACTATGGCATTTACATTTACACATGTCAACTTTAACGTGCTTGATCTTCGTCGGAGTATGGAATTCTATGAAAAGGCGTTTGGATTTCGAGAGAAGCGCCGGCTGGAGTCACCTGGTTTCACACTCGTCTATCTGACAGATGGGGAAACAGATTTTGAACTGGAGCTGACCTTTCTGCATGAACGCAAAGATCCGTATGATCTTGGGGAGAAGGAATTTCATCTGGCGCTTTATACGGAGGACTATGCAACGGCACATGCAAAACATGAAGAGATGGGGATCATCTGCTATGAAAATGCAGAGATGGGGATCTACTTTGTTGAAGATCCAGATGGTTATTGGGTGGAGGTCTTGCCGAAAAAATCATAAAAGTGTGAATGCTATATACTTTATCGGAGCACCTGTTCGATGAAGGGAGCAGAGCAGGTATGTGTCTGCTTTGAAGGGAAGCAGATGGATGCCGCCGGAGAAGAAAGCAGTACAATGCTGTCCGTGACAGGATGGCGTTTTTTGCGTGGTGCGAGCCGATACGTGCAGTACGATGATACGGCGCTGCTGCCGGGCAGTACCATTTCAACGGTACTGCGGATCCGTACGGATGAGGTTATGCTTCGGCGATGCGGCAGCGTGTCATGGATGCAGCACTTTATCGCAGACAGATGCCGGCGCAGTGATTACCATACACCCTATGGCACTTTCTGCATGATGACACATACACATGATTTGCGGCTTTGTATATTTGAAAATGGTTCAGAGGAAGTATTTATTGCATATACGCTCTATGTGGATGATGTGAAACAGAGTGACAATACGCTTTTGATTCGCATAGCGCCTCTGTCGGATAAAGGAGATTATTGTGGATATAAAACAGCAGATTGAGCAGTCTATGATACGTGCCATAGAGACAGCCGCCGCAGAGGGAGACCTGCCGGCGGCTGATGCACTGCCTCCGATATTATTGGAGGAGCCTCCGGAAAAGGAGATGGGGGACTTTGCCACTAATTTTGCGATGCAGTCGGCACGCGTTTTTCGTCAGTCGCCGCAGCGGATTGCGGCAGCGATCTTGAGGCACCTTTCAGGAGACTGGCTCGATCATGCGGAGGCTGCTGGGCCGGGATTCCTCAATTTTTACCTCAAAGATACAGTGCTTGCAGATACGCTGCGTGCCATTCTCTCTGCAGGAGAGGACTATGGTACATTGCCAAAGCAGGGAGGGTCGCGCGTTCAGATCGAATATGTCAGTGCGAATCCAACAGGGCCGCTCCATGTAGGACATGGGCGCGGCGCTGCGGTAGGCTCTGCGCTCGTGAATCTCCTGCGTGCAGCCGGTCGTACAGTTGACAGCGAATACTACGTGAATGATGCAGGCAATCAGATGCAGCTTTTGGCGCATTCCGTAAATGCGCGCTATTTGGAGCTTCTCGGGCAGGATGTCATATTCCCGGAGAACGGCTATCATGGCGCAGATATTGTCGAAACGGCACAGCGCATCATTGACCGTGATGGGGAGAAATATCTTTCCTTGTCCGAGGAAGAACGCCTGAAGGTTTTTCAGGAGGTTGCCTATCGTGAGAAGCTTGCAGCGCTCAGAGAGGATCTTGCGGATTTCGGTGTGACTTTTGACCGCTGGTTCAGTGAGCGTACCCTTCATCCAGAGGCTGTTCGCCACGTGGTGGATGTTCTCCTCACGCGCGGAGCGGCGTACGAGCAGGATGGCGCCGTTTGGCTCCGCTCGACGGACTATGGCGATGATAAGGACCGGGTCATTTTTCGTGCAAACAGCGAGCCAACCTATCTTGCAGCGGATATTGCCTACCATGATGATAAATATAGGCGCGGATATGGGGCGCTCATCAATATTTGGGGAGCGGATCATCACGGCTATGTCGCGCGTGTAAAGGCTGCCATGGAAGCGCTCGGACATGATGCCGGAGCGCTTAAAATCCTACTGCTTCAGATGGTGAGCCTCTATCGTGACGGACAGCTCGTCAAGCTGAGCAAACGCACGGGGGAAACCGTCACGCTGCATGAACTGATGGAGGAGGTTGGCGTCGATGCTGCGCGTTATTTCTTTCTCATGCGTTCGCTTGACAGTCAGCTGGATTTTGACCTTGATCTTGCCAAAAAGAAATCCAACGAGAACCCTGTATACTACATTCAATATGCGCACGCACGGATTTCGAGTATCTTCGGACAAGCGGATGAGGTGGGGATCCTTGCAAAAGACGGCGCGGAACTCGAGCTCTTAACGGACGCGTCCGAAATTGCGCTCATCAAAAAACTTGCTGCATATCCGGAGGAGATTCAACGGGCGGCAGCAGAACTTGCACCACAGCGCATCGCACGTTATAGTTATGATCTTGCGAGTGCGTTCCATAGTTTTTATAATAAATGCCGCATCATAGGACAGGAACCCGCACGCGCTTCAGCACGTCTTGCACTCGTTACGGCGACGGGACGCGTGATCCGTCATAGTCTTGGGATTCTCGGTGTCTCGGCGCCGGAGAAGATGTAAGGAAGGAGCATATTATGGATTTTAAGCATATGTCGGAGGTTGACATTGCCTACCAGATCCTCCTGAACAAGCAGGAGCCAATGAACTACAAAGATCTGATCCTTGCCGTTATTGCAAAAGCACATAAGCCTGTACAGTCTCTTTCTGTGGCAATTTCTGAAATCTACACCATGATCAACATGGACAGCCGTTTTCACTATGAGGGTGAGGGGCAGTGGGGGCTGATGGCGTGGGTACCGCCGGAGGTCAAGCGCTCATCGTCACGCGGTACATCGACTAAGGTCAGTGCTGCAAAAGATACCACATCCAGAAAAAAGAAGCTCGAAAGTATTCAGAACTGATTCAGTCCAGCGGAGGAACGGCATGGCAAAGTATATTTTCGTCACAGGCGGGGTAGTTTCATCTCTTGGCAAGGGAATTACGGCGGCATCGCTTGGGCGGCTGCTTAAAAATCGCGGGCTGAAGGTTACCATCCAAAAATTCGATCCCTATATCAATATTGATCCCGGCACGATGAGTCCATATCAGCATGGCGAAGTGTTTGTCACCGATGACGGCGCGGAGACGGATCTCGACCTCGGCCACTATGAGCGGTTTATCGACATCAATCTCACCAAACGGTCCAATATCACCACCGGAAAGGTATACTGGTCTGTCCTTAGTAAGGAACGTCACGGGGATTATCTTGGTTCGACGGTTCAGGTCATTCCCCATATCACAAATGAAATTAAGCAGCGTGTCTATGATGTGGCAAAGGCGGACAATGCCGATGTCGTCATCACGGAGATTGGCGGCACTGTCGGCGATATTGAGAGCCTGCCCTTTTTAGAAGCCATTCGTCAAGTGAAAAAAGAAGTGGGCAAGAATGACACGCTCTATATTCATGTGACGCTGCTCCCCTATATCAGTGCGGCTGGAGAGCTCAAGACGAAACCGACACAGCACAGTGTCAAGGAACTGCGTGCGATTGGTATACAGCCCGATATTCTTGTCTGCCGTACAGAGCAGCCGATTCCACGCGAAATGAAGGAAAAAATCGCACTCTTTTGTGATGTGGATGCGGATGCTGTCATTGAGAATCGCACGGCATCGACGATCTATGAAGTGCCGCTCATGATGCAGCAGGAAGGGCTGGATCGTATTGTCTTAGAGAAGATGGAGATGAAGTTTGACCCGTCCAATATGGACACGTGGGAGAAGATGGTATTTAAAATCAATCATCCCGCGAAAAAAGTCAAAATTGCTGTCGTTGGCAAGTATGTTGCCCTGCCAGATGCCTATATGTCTGTGACAGAGGCACTACATCACGGTGGGATTGAAAACGATGCCCAGGTGAAAATCACATGGATCCATGCAGAGGAGTTGGAACGCAGTGATGTGGACCTCGATGAGATCTTTGTTGGCTGCAAAGGGATCCTTGTGCCTGGTGGATTTGGCGACCGCGGCGTTGAGGGGAAGATTCGTGCCATTCAATATGCTCGCGAAAAGCACATTCCTTTTTTGGGGCTTTGTCTTGGGATGCAGTGTGCCGTCATCGAATTTGCACGCCACGTCGCAGGGCTTACGGGTGCACATAGCACAGAGTTCGTTCCGGAGACGCCGCATCCCGTGATTGCGCTGATGGAGGAGCAGCATGGCATAGAGGAAAAAGGGGGGACGATGCGCCTTGGCGCATATCCTTGTGTACTCGCTGAGGGGACGCGTTCCTATGAGGCATATGCGATGGCGGGGATCAGCGAGCGCCACCGGCATCGTTTCGAGTTCAATAATGCATATCGTGCACGCTTGGTGGAACATGGTATGGTGATTGCGGGGGAAAGCCCGGATCATCACCTCGTTGAGGTGATCGAAATCGCAGGGCATCCGTGGTTTGTTGCCTCACAGTTTCATCCGGAGCTGAAATCACGCCCGAATCACCCACACCCGCTCTTTGGCGGCTTTGTCCGTGCGGCACTTGCGGTTCCCAAATGAACGCACTCTTTTCGGCGTTGTGCAGCGATGCCGCCGTGCATAGACTGACTGCGGCACTTGCAGAACCGCCGCATCAGCTTGCAGCACATGGGTTTTCCGGCTCCCTAAAGCATGCTGCGATTGCCGCCGCCTATGACCGGCAGCCACGACCTATGGCAGTTGTTGCAGCAGGGCGTGAAGCACTTCGCGCATGGCAGGAGGATCTGACGGCGCTTCTTCCGGAGGCTGATATTTACGAACTTCCGGAGCTTGCACATATTGACTTTTCTGCGCCGGGGTTCTCAAAGAGCATGGAACGCTCTGCACGGCGTATGGATATTCTCGCGCGGCTTTTGCGCCATGAGCCCATCATGCACGCCCTACACTTCATCGCAACACGACCTCCTTACCCGCCTTTA
>CALIBA010000143.1 GCA_938045435.1 uncultured Selenomonas sp. | reverse complement strand
CTCAACAGGAGCAATGCGCCTTGAGGGCTTCGATAGAAACGCACAAAGCTTAATGCTCTTTGGATGTCGGCCTGTGAGCATATGCCGCAGGTAGGACATCGTTGTCCCGGAGTCGATGATGTCCTCTACGATGATGACGTGTTTCCCCTCAATGGAAAAATCCAGATCTTTTAAAATCTTAACCTGTCCGGTTGAAACGGCCGCATCGCCATAGCTAGAGACGATCATAAAGTCAAAGGAAAGGGGGTGATTGATGGCACGAACGAGATCTGTAAAAAAGACAGCTGCCCCCTTTAATATACCGACGCAGTAAATAGGCTCCGGTGCATCGCGATAGTCTGCGGCGATTTGAGCGCCAAGCTCGCCAACGCGCATGCGGATCTTATCCTCAGAAAAGGAAATACGCTCGATATCCTCGCTCATCATTGTTCTATCGTCTCCTTTGTACACTCAATTTTCAAAATATCCCTGCTGCTCTCTGTGACGAGTGCCAGCACGCTCCGCCGCCCACCCACAATCCACAGAATTTCATGGGTGCCTGCGAGTGCAATCAAAGGAAGGTCATCGCGGCACACACGCGGGACTTTATCATCGATAAAGATCTCCTTTATCTTTTTTCGTCCAACGGAAAGTCTGACATAATCACCCGCACGCCGCGTCCTTAGAACGAGCGGCGGTACCTGTGCAAGATCCACGTAAGCGGCACTTTTAAGTGCCATACTGCGTCTGTCCTCTGCGGTCATGCACGAGATGCGGCGCATGTGAATGGCAAAGCCCCGGAATTTCATTATAGCATATTCACGTTCCAGCGGAAGAAAAATCTCCGCCATGCGTTCATCCACTCCCATGCCCCTCGTGCACGGTTCCGTCCGATGCAGCGCAATGTACCCATAGCTGGAACTGGCAGTATAACCATGCGGCAGCCCGCAGCGCGCCACGGCCTCCGCATGCACCAGCGCACGCATACGCTCCTCATGGAGATAGGAAAAATCCTTTGCACACCCCGTTTCTCTTGCCCAATACATCCGCAAAACACGTCGCTGCAAGGCAGGATGGAGACCGCGCAGAACTTTTTGTGAAAGCCCCTTTTCATGATGTGCGTGCAGGAAGGCCTCCTCAGCAAGTTCCGCAAGGAATGTATCCTCCTCTGCGGCAAGTGTACTGAGCTGTGTCAGTGCTCGTACAAGGGATGGATTATAGTATTTGCGCAGTTCCGGCAGGAGACAGTGACGTATTCGATTGCGTACAGCATGAGATACATCATCATTTGTCGCATCGTGCCTCGGATGCAGATGTCGTTTTTTTATATAGGCTTCTATCTTGGTACGTGTAATGGAAAGAAGCGGCCGCAGCAAAACGCCGTCCTTTTCACGCATTGCTGCAAGTCCCGTTGTCCCTGTCCCACGCAGAATCCGCATGAGTACAGTCTCTGCAAGATCATCTGCATGGTGGCCTGTCACGATATAATCACAGCCATGCTGCATACGCTCCCGCCTAAGAAACGCATAGCGGCATTCCCGTGCCGCAGTCTCTAGGGAAAGTCGATGCGCACGTGCGTAATGCGGTACATCCTTTGCTCCATAGATAAACGGAATCCCCCATTGGGTGCATACATCTGCGACAAATTCTGCATCAATACGGGATTCCTCTTTGCGTATCCCATGCTCAAAATGTGCACATAGGACACGCGGCCCCCCCTCTCCATACAGCATAACGAGCAGATCCAACAGCGCAAGCGAATCGCTGCCGCCCGAACAGGCGACGAGAAGTGCTTTGTGTGGTGAAAAGATACCGTAAGCGCGGAGCACTCCTTCCACATGTTTTCGCACAGCCAATCTCCCGATAAAGAAAGGGCACTCCTCGCAGAGAGTGCCCTCTTTCACCCATTTCTATATCTTCATCCAAAGTATCGTGGGTTTCCAGTACATGCTTCTTTTTTATCCTCTCTGCGCCGACAGGAAAAAATACGCATCAAAATGTACCCTCATCAATCCTCTTTCATCCGCGGCGTGAGCCTCGTCCACCGCGCTTGGAATCAGTCTTGCGCCTAAGATCTGTCAACCGTTCATCACTGTCCTTCAAAAACCGCGAGAGCTTATCTTCAAAAGATGGTGAGCCAATCTGACGAGAGGCCGCAGTGCGACGCATATCGCGGGGCGGGCGGGGCGCTCGCGGAGGAGCGGCAGGTGCCGATACTGTCCCTGGTGCCTTGCTTTGAAGCGCCTTGATGGAAAGACCGATCTTGCCGCGGTCATCCACGGTGAGTACCTTGACTTTGACCGGATCCCGCTCTCTTAGGAAATCATGCACATCATTCACATAGACATCGGCAACTTCCGAAATGTGGATCAGTCCTGTCTTTCCTTCAGGTAACTCGACAAAAGCACCAAAATTCGTGATGCCCGTTACGACGCCTTCTACGATACTGCCAACTTCAATGGCCAAAGCACTTCTTCCCTTCACTGACAAAACCGGGGATTCCCCCTTATTTTTTCATTACTGCCCCATTATACAAGGCGCATACGCGCCCTGTCAAGGAAATCAGTGTGCAGCAGACCGTTTTCCCGGCGCATAGGGAAGTTCCCCCGCGCCAGTCATGCCAAGTTCTTCGCGTGCGATTTTCTCGATATAGGGGAGCTCTCCAAGATGCTGTTTTTCTGTACGCAGACGATCATTCTCTGCCTTGGCCGCTGCAAGGCGCTCATTTGCAAGACGCTGATCCTCTGAGACATGAGACAAATAAAGTCCCTGCGATATAATAATAGAGCCGAAATAAACCAGTATGATAAGCATTGTAATAATAAACCAACGCGGTCTTCTAGAGCGTCTCCGCCGTGACATTGGCGTCACCTCTCTTTCCTGCAATCTGCATAGCAAGTATTTCCGCAATCCGCTCCGCAGCATCCACTCTTGCACAGGAGCGTGCAGCAATGCGCATACGCTCAAGGCGATGCGCAAGGATTTCTTCCACCGCAGGTGCCAGCTTTTCGCCGGGGTGCAGCCAGATCGCCGCACCGCACCGTGTCGCATAGACGGCATTTTCAGTCTCCGGTCCCGGGATTGGATCATGCAGGAGCAGCGGAAGCCCTGCAGCAAACGCTTCGCTGATCGTGAGTGCGCCTGGCTTTGTGATGAGAATATCCGACGCATACATCAAGACATCCACCTCCGTCGTATACCCCCATACGCGAATGGAATGATGTGAAGTTTCTGACATATATTGTGCTGCTTCTAAGAGCGCCGCATTATACCCTGCGACAACAAGAATAGCGAGCCGTGTGTTTATCGTTTCCAGTGCGGCAAGTGTCTGCTCAATACCCCCCAGTCCAAGCCCGCCCCCCATTAAAAGCAGAGTGGGCAAATGCTCCGGCAAACCAATTCTGCGCCGCGCTGCATCACGGGACATCGTACATGCAGCAGGCAATGTGATGGGAATGCCTGTCGCATATACCCTTTCGCAGTTAAATCCAAATGCTGCCATTTGTTCCTTCATCTGCTCCGTTGCAACGAAATAAGCATCCACACCGCGCGAGAGCCAAATCTGATGCAGAGAATAATCTGTGAGAAGGGCAGAGAGTTGGAATGTGTCACCATGTTTTCTGCGCCACAATGCCGCTGCCCCCTCTGGGAAGGGATGTGTCGCTATGATGAGGTCGGGGCGGTAGTCACGTACAATCCTCCCCATCGTACGTACCATGACATGAGAAAATGCCCCACGGATCATGCCTCCGCTTCCCGCACGTCCGGCAAGACGAAAAAACACATCATAGAGATTCGGGACAAAGCGGAGCATCATAAGGTAGATTCGCTTCATCAGATAGTGGATGAAAGAGACATCCCGCGCCATAAAATCCACTGTAGAGATCTGCATTGCCGTATGCTGATCCATACTGAGCCGATAAAGCGCAGCGTGAATCGCCTCCGCGGCCCGCGCATGTCCTGCACCGATGGACGCTGTTAAGATCAAGATGCGCGCGCACTCCATCGGGCACCTCCTCCACATGATAGGTGTATTGTATCACAACTTCAAGAAACGAACAAATACGGCAAACATATCGCAGCAGCGAAGCCGCACAGCCTCATGCCATCAATCCACCGTCTACCGCATAGACACTCCCCGTCACCCATGATGCCATGGGTGATGCAAGGAACGCGATAACAGCAGCGG
This sequence comes from uncultured Selenomonas sp., assembly GCA_938045435.1. Lineage (GTDB taxonomy): Bacteria > Bacillota > Negativicutes > Selenomonadales > Selenomonadaceae > Centipeda. Next base: position 5,548 of record CALIBA010000143.1, on the reverse strand, counting down.
CCTCCTCTGATGTTCCGATGCGGCCCATCGGATAGATCTGCCCCATTTCATGCAGCTGCTGCACACGAGAACGCTGCGGATCGAGTTGTCGCTGCGTGAGCGGCGTTAGTATATCAGCAGGCGCTGCTGCATTGACACGCACACCATCACGTGCCACCTCCAGTGCCAAAGAACGCGTCATCGCAATGACTGCTCCCTTCGTCGCCGCATATGCCGCACAGAAGTAGTTTCCGTGAAGCCCCGCATCTGAAGCCACCTGCACGATATTGCCCCGCGTCTGCCTCAAATAGGGAAGTGCCTCCTGGGTCAAATAAAAAACGCCGTGGACATTGGTGAAAAAAATATCTTGGAGCATATCCTCTGAAAGGTCCTCGATTGCCCCTTCTGCATAAATGCCCGCTGCATTGATGAGAATATCAAGCGCACCAAAGATACGTACTGCTTCTTCCACAACAAAGCGGCACTGCACACGCTGCCTGACATCCCCCGCTATAAAGCGTGTGTGGGTTGGCTCTTTCAGCATGTGCAGTGCATCTAATCCACGTCTTTCATCACGCCCCATCAACACTGCATTGCCACCGCCAGCAACTAAGATCTCGGCAACAGCAAGACCGATCCCAGAGGTTCCACCGGATATGAGCGCCGTTTTCCCGGCAAATATATCCGGCGCAAACATCATCTTTTTCATACACCAACCACATTACATCATAACAGATATGAAAAAACTGGACCCCGCGCGGGAATCCAGTCGACAGCCGTTTACGGCTCAGTTTACAGAATCCTTCAGAGCCTTGCCCGCCTTGAACACAGGCGTCTTAGAGGCCGGAATCTTGATCTCCTGACCTGTTTGGGGATTGCGCCCTTTACGAGCTTGACGCGTTTTCACCTCGAATGTGCCGAAACCAATCAGCTGGACCCGATCATCTTTAGAAAGAGCATCCTTAATCGTCTCAAAAACGGCATGAACCGCCTTTTCTGCATCCTTCTTCGTCAGATTCGCCTGTTCTGCTACGTTTGCGACCAATTCTTGCTTGTTCAAAGTAGCATCCTCCTTTTAGATTGTTGCCTATACTTCTTCCTTGCGACCTCTTACCGTCGCTCCGTCATGAGAGAATTTAGCAGAATTACCTAGAAAAATCAAGGGGAAAGATAAAAAAAACTATTTTTATTCAAAAATACAGCGTTTTTCCGATCATTTTCATATAAAATTCCTTGTATTAGGAACGAAAAGCGTTGTGAGATGGTCAATGTCATGCTGCCTGTCCATCTCAAAAAGCGGAATGCGGCGAATGGATTCGTCAGGAAGTGCGAGATGGTGCAAATAGACCACCTCATGCATATCGGACAGATGTTTCATTAGGGAAAGCTTAACACGGGAAGCAATCTCTCGCACATATATCTGTGTGACAACCATATCCTGCTGCAAAGGCACAGAAAGACCTTCCTCATCCATCGCATCGACGATGGTCAGCCCGCGTACAGGGTCGATCTCAAGCGCTGCAAAAAGCGGCTCTAAAAAGCTCATCGCTGGCAGAACCCTAAGTGCAATACGATCCCCTGCTGCCTTCTCACGTAAAAGCTGCACTGTACGCTCTGCGACAAAGGGGCTCCCAGGAACTAGATAGAGGATATTTTCCCCCTGCTGTACCCTTCTTATCAGATCACTTGCAATGCGCTCGTAAAGATCTTGAAAATCATCCGCCGTCTCATAAAATGTATCATAGCTCCCATAGGAAATATGTGCCGCATCGAGTGCAGAAACCGTCGGATGAATCCGCGTACGCAGCCGGATGTGTTCTGCCGCATGGATGCACGCCCATGTTTCCCGTGTAATGAGGCCAGCTGTGCCGGGGCCAAGCCCTGCAACGGTCAGCTTATGCTCTTTCATCTTCTCACGCTCCGCTCGCCATCTGCACAACCTCAAGCGTCGTTCCCAGTATATCCCTTCGCTCCCGCGGGAGCAAATGAATGCGATACCCGTCTCCTTCAGGAAGCGGCCCGATGCGCCGCCCAAAAACGCGATCTAACTGGATGAGTGCCGGAATCGGCAGCTTTTTCCCCTCCGGAAGGGCAATGTGGAGCGCATCGGATTGTACACTTAGGCCCCGCGCTCCAAGCTGACGGGCATAGTTTTTAATGCGTGCAATATCCAGCAGTGCACGCACAGGTCTTGTTGGCTCACCAAATCGATCGATAAGCTCATCGAGTACGTTCTCCAAATCCTCATTATTGCGCACAGCAGCAATCTTTTGATAAATCTCGATCTTGTGCATCGCATCGGCGATATAGCCGCCATCGAGATATGCCTCCACAGGCAGGTCGATGACTGTTTCGATCGGCAAAGGTGCAGGTGCCTGACCACGTCGCTTTGCTACAGCCTCCTCGAGAAGTTTCACATACATCTCAAAGCCGACGCCCACGATATGTCCATGCTGCTGCGCACCGAGAAGGCTTCCTGCCCCTCTAATCTCGAGATCACGCATGGCAATCTTAAACCCTGAGCCCAGTTGCGCAAATTCCTTCATCGCCTGCAAGCGTTTTTCTGCTGTCTCACTGAGCACCTTGTCGCGCCGATAGGTAAAATAGGCAAATGCCATCTTCGCAGAACGCCCCACACGCCCACGCATCTGATAGAGCTGTGACAGTCCAAACCGATCTGCATCATAGATAATGATTGTGTTGGCATTTGCAACATCAATCCCATTTTCGATGATGCTCGTCGCGAGTAAAATATCATAATGTCCTTCGTAAAAGTCCATCATGACCTGCTCCAAGACATCTTCATTCATCTGCCCATGCGCCGATGCAATACGAGCCTCTGGGACGAGTTGAAGCAGATGCGCACGCATACGGTCAATACTTTCGACGCGGTTATATATAAAATAAATCTGCCCGCCACGTGAAAGCTCACGCTCAATGGCGCCGCGCATCATTGCATCACTGCTCTCGACAACATAGGATTGAACGGGAAGCCGATCTGCAGGGGGCGTTTCAATAATACTCATATCCCGTGCGCCTGCAAGCGACATATGCAGCGTACGCGGGATCGGTGTCGCCGAGAGCGTCAACACATCCACACCGGCAGCAAACTCTTTGATGCGCTCCTTCTGCGTCACGCCAAAACGCTGCTCCTCATCCACGATGAGAAGCCCAAGATTACGAAAATGTACGCGTGCACGATTGAGAATCGCATGCGTCCCGATGAGGATGTCCACACGCCCGCGCTCCACATTTTTCAGCGTCTCTGCTTGCTCACGTGCTGTACGGAAACGGCAGACGACATCCACCGTCGGTGCAAAGTCTGCAAACCGCGCCAAAAACGTCTGGTAATGCTGCTGGGCCAGAACGGTTGTCGGTACGAGAACAGCAACTTGAAAGCCATCCATCGCGGCTTTGAATGCCGCGCGGACAGCAACCTCTGTTTTGCCAAAGCCCACATCACCGCAGAGCAGGCGATCCATGGGTTTTTTGCACTCCATATCTCGCTTGATCTCCGCAATGGCGCGCAGCTGATCTTCCGTTTCCTCATAGGGAAACGCTTCCTCAAATTCGCGTTGATTGGCATCATCCGGCGTAAACGCATGTCCCTCCACAAGTGTGCGCTCGGCATAAATTTCCAAAAGCCGATCCGCAATATCCTCCACGGATTTCTGCGCCTTTGCGCGGGCACGTGCCCAATCTGCTGTTCCCATACGGTGCAGACGGGGCACAGCCCCCTCCGCGCCGATATACTTTTGCAACAAGGATACTTGATCCGTCGGCACAAAAAGCTTATCATCTCCCCCATACTGGATATGCAGATAATCTCGGTGAATGCCGGCAACCTCTAATGTCTCAACACCGATATACTTGCCGATGCCATGTGAAACATGGACAACATAATCACCGGGGCTGATCTCCCGAAAGTGAAGAATGCGCTCGCCCGCAGAAATACGCCGTGTCAGCTTCGTCTTGTGGCGCCCAAAAATATCCTGCTCTGTGATTATGGCGACATGGGATGCAGGCAGCTCAAAACCAGAACGCAGTACACCTGACAAGATGGAAATCTGCCCTTCTGCCCCATCTGCCCCCTGCCGCAAAATAGTTACGGGGAGATTCCATCCGGTGAGCATATCACGCAGCGCATGGGAGCGCTCCCCGCCTCCTGCAAGGACAAGAACACGTGTCTGCTGCGCAAGATAGCGGCGCAGTTCACTCTCAAAGAGCGAGAACTGCCGATGAAATGATGTCATGGGAACCATTTGAACCCCAATATGCCGTTTGGGTGTACATGCAGGGATCTTACGGCTCATCAGACTGATAAAGATTTCATGTCCCGTAAGGCCCGCTTCTAGAAGCTCTTCCCAGCGAAAACTGCGTGCCGCGCGCACAGCGTCCTCCTGTGCCGCTTCCTGCAGCGCCGTGAGTATACGCGTCGGCTCATCAAAAACAGTGACGCCATCGGCGCCAAGATAGCTCAAAAAGCATGCCTCTCCTGCATCGTCCTCTGCATGCAGCGGCATAATAGAAACTGTCCCAATATTCCTAATAGAGCGCTTTGTCTCAAGATCGTACTCGCGTATGGAATCAATTTCCGTATCGAAAAACTCCATGCGAATCGGCGAAAGTACATTGATCGGAAAAATGTCCACAATACCGCCGCGTACACAAAACTGCCCCATATGTTCGACTTCTGCCGCATGTTCATAACCAAGTGCAGTGACGCGCTCAAGAAGCGTCTCCATAGCAAGTGTATCACCAAGGCGCAACAGGAGTGAACAACGTGTAAATTCTGCCGCACTAAGCCCTTTTTGCACTGCGGCCCCAATCTCTGCAAGAACGATGATGGGCTCATGGCGCAAAAGCCGCGCCGACGATCACAATGACTTCATTGTCTGCGTGCACAACTTTACCCCGGAGGTGCGGCACGGCTACCGCATCGGCGTGCCGACGAAGGGGAGCTATGTCGAGGTGTTCAACTCGGATGAGGAGGCATACGGCGGCAGCGGCGTGCTCAATACGGGAGATATTATCAGCGAGGATTATGCCTTCCACGGGCGCGAGCAGTCTGTCGTCCTCACGATACCGCCGCTTGCCACGACATTCTACCGCTTGAAGCGGCAGAGCGGCGCGGGAACCCCTGTGAGCGAGCTGCCTGCGGCGACGGATGCAGTGGCAAAAAAAGAATCTGCGGCGGAAAGGCGCGGAGCGGCAGCGGCGGAAAAGGCGGCGCCGAAGCATGCGCCTGCGAAAAAGACAGTACCGAAGAAACGCACAGCAGTGAAAGCGACGACAGAAAAGACCGCAGTGAAAAAGACACCGCGGACGCGCACCGCTGCGAAGAAAGACGAGACTGCGGCGGCTGCCGCAAAAAAGACGGCTCCGAAGAAGGCGCCTAAGCCCGCGGCAAAAGAGACCGGGGAGAAGGCAGAGAAATCTGCAAAGAAGGCGGCAAAGAGAACGGTCAGAAGTTCTGCGAAGGAAACGGCAGGCATAACTCCAACGGCATCCGTCAAGGCGACAAAGTCCGCCGCTGCAGAAAGTACGAAGACGGCGTCGATGACGGCGA
>CALIBA010000142.1 GCA_938045435.1 uncultured Selenomonas sp. | reverse complement strand
CACCACCGCCCGCTCGATCGGCCCCAGACCCGGCGGCATGGCGAAGTGGCGCGTCGGGAACCCGCGCACGAGCCCCTCCAGCGCGCTCTCCCGCCGCGTCACACGGATCTCGTTCAGGCCCGGCACGAGCAGCCTGCGCACCCGGATGCGCTCGCCCGGATCCGGCCAGTACTCGGGATTGCAGCACACCGAGTGATCATCCACGGAAACCATGTCCATGAACGCCTTCTCGCCGCTGTCCTCCAGGCGCACGAACAGGCCCGAAGGCACCAGATACTTCGTCACCACCGCCCACTGGATCGGCCCCAGTCGGACCCGTTCATCGCCAAGCCGCTCGCCATCGGTCATCGTCCGCCTCCGCCAATGTCTTCACCGTAGTCCCTGATCGAGTCTTTCTCACCGGGGTGGTAGGCCGCCGCGCATCCTCTGCCTCCTCTATGTGGCTAAGATTCCCGCGGGACTTCTCCGACGCGGGCGCGGGCGCACCCGTGGACGACGCTGTGCGCGAGGCCTTCGTCACATTCGTCCCGTTCGTCCCGTTCGCCCCGTCCGTCTCCGTTGCGAGCTGGGGCGTGCCGGGGACGGGGCGGTCCAGCGGCTCAAAAAGGTGGCCGTCGCTGATCTTTCACCCTCCGCCCCGCGCCCCTCCCGCCACGAAATGGTGCAATGACGCCATTCTCCGGACGCGTGGGAGCCGCCGCGCACCCGAAAGATATGCGCCAGCCACCTTTTTGAGCCCCGCCGACGCTCTGGGTCAGGGCGACAAGGGCCGCCGGAGGCCCCGACCGTGCTCGACCATTCATCGATCGACTGCGTTCACGGCAGGGTCCATGCGGGGCCCGTGGATCTGGGGCGCTGGTCGTGGCGTCCGGGGTAGCAGAAGCCGATGGCGCGCATGCGCATGATGGCGGCGTCCAGGCGGTCGGGGTCATCGGGGGCGGGGGTGATCCTGAGGGAGATTTCGACGTCGCCGGGCCGTTCCGTCTCGGTCCACAGCAAGCAGTCGATCCAGTCCCCGCCGCCCTGGAGGGGCGCGGCGTGCATGTCCTTCTCGAAGTCCTCGGGCAGGGGCGTGAACGGCGGCCACCCGTAGGTGGTCATGAAGTCGTCGACCTCCTCCCAGCCCAGGCTGTTGCCGCTGGTGAGTTCGGCCGCTCGGTCCCAGTCCCGCGCCGAGACGGCGTCCCCCACCTCCCGCACCCGGCCCACCACCGCCTCCGGCAGGGTGCGCGTGTAGGCGATCACCGACTCGGGGGCCCGATTGGTTCGGGACGCGTAGAATGATGGTGGAGGGGCCTGGGCATATGCCCTTTGATCAGATCGCAGCAAATGTGAAGCTTGAGAAAGAGCTTTGCCACAATGCACCGTTCTATGTACTCGGCCCTCTGGTGACGGACATTTCGCCCGGCTACGATCACATTACATCCGCGATCGGTGGAACGCTTGCCGCCGTCAGCGGCGCGGACTTCCTCTGCTATGTGACGCCCGCAGAGCATCTGGGGCTGCCAACACTCGATGATGTGCATACAGGGGTCATCACGGCACGAATTACGGCACACGCCGCTGATCTCGTGCGCGGCGTGCCGGGTGCATGGGAGTGGGACTGCGCAATGGGAAAGGCACGCAAGGAGCTAGACTGGGAAGCGCAAATGACGCTTGCAATCGACCCGGCACTTGCGCGCAGAAAGCGCGGTGCGCGCAATGAGGAAGGCGTGGAAGCATGCTCCATGTGCGGGAATTACTGCTCGGTAAAGCTGCTGGGACAGTATTTTGAGAAGCCCGCAAAGGGACTTTATTAAGGAATTCGTGGCTCTTAAAAAAGCTGTCAATGATGACAGCTTTTTATTGTATGACGAGATGTATAAAGATAAATAAAACGAGGCCAAGTCCTGCGCCAATCACAGACCCATTGATGCGTATCCATAGGAAATCCTGTTCTACTTTATCATAGATCAGTCGGTTCAGTTCTTCATCGGTAAGACGTGACAGGACATTGCCAACAACAACACCAACCAAAGTCTGTGCATGAAGTGCAGAACGTGCCAAAAGGTCATAGAGTACCTTTGTGATGATTTTCTGAAGTTCATACTTTTCCTCTATGAGAAGCAGCATATGTTTGTATTCTAAATGCAGGATCATGCGCAGATGATGATAAACTTCCGGCATATGTTCTTCGAGGGGGTCAACTTTTCCGACAAGATCTTTTTGCAAATGCCTTTGCATATTGTGAAACAGCTGTGCTACCGTTTCTTCAATTGGAAGTTCATCAGAAAGACGCTTTTGCAGCTCGTGCACAAGCAGTAAAATCTCATCATCCCGGCACATTTCTGAAAAACATGACCGCAAAAGTACGAGTACATTGCTCTGCAGCTCTGAACCATCCCTGCTGATTTCTGTCAGTGATGTATGAATATGTTGCTGAATCAGCTCTGCACCTTCATCAAGATTGACCGTATTTGTCAGTTGGAGCAGCCGCGACAAAAATCCATCACCGAGTTTTTCCTGTTCCACGCGCTCCAATGCCATATAAATTGACTGCCGTGTTTCTTCTTTTGCTATTTCTTGTGCCAGAACAGATGCAAATTTGGAGAGCGCCTTTTGATCCCATGCATTATTTTGAATGAATACCTCCAGTTTACTTAAGAAGAATTTGGGCTCCTCCTGCATCATAAGATTTTTAATACGCATAGAAAGAAACGCTATGGCCTTTTTATTGTTCTTTCGTAAAAAGGAAGCGCGAATAAAATGCAGAATCGTTCCTATGAGCCGTTCTTCTGTCTCCTCTCTCCGCAAATATTCTTGCAGCATGGGAACGAGATGGATTTTTTCGATATGTCGAAAGAGCTTACGGCGAGAAAAGAATTCCTTTTGTACCATGATGATAATGGCATGGATGAAGCTGTCTCTGCGCCGCGGTAATAAAGCTGTGTGATAAGGAAATCCGAGTGGTTTCCGAAAAAGTGCCGTGACCGCGAACCAGTCCGCAATACCGCCGACAAGTGCAGCCTCACTGACCATAAGTAACGCATCTGCCCAGAGCGCCGCAGGAAAATTCAGATGCGCATAGAGCGATATAAGAAAGGCAACAAACGAGAAAAAAAGGACGGCATCTGCTTTATTATATCTCCCACTCACAGTGCCCACATCCTTTCCGCAAGCGTTACAAGGAGGGACAGCAGCATACCGGCACAGCCTCCGACAACCGCCCCATTGATCCTAATGATCTGCAAATCTTTCCGTACTTTTCGTTCCACAAAAGCGACAAGCTCATCGTCGCTTTTTTTATTCAGGTATTCCCGAATAAATCCCGCAACAGCATTATGATGTTTTGAAAGTTCCTCTGATATAAGCGCTTTGATGAAGCGATCTGCACGACTCTTCCATCCATCCGATGCAACGAATCGATCGATTTTTTCATGCAGAAGTTCTTTTGTATAGGGAATCCAAAACGGATGGTTCCCTTTCATCCGTTTTTTTATAAAATCTTCAATCATCGAAGTAATATCAATGCGGGCAATCAAATATCCTTTATATTGAGAGATGCTCTCCTGCAGGGATGGATCATCACGTAAGTTTTGGACAAAAGAACAAAGTAACTGCACCCCCTCCTGGTGCCGCTTATCCTCTGGATCAAGACAGGACTGCATTAGATCATGCAGCTGCGCTGTGAGCCAGTCACAAATCATCTCATCGTCGAAAAAGGACAGCACAAATGCACGAATCATGCCATCGCGTTCATATGACGCACGAATAGACGCTATATTTTCCCGCAACATCTCTTGAAAGGCATCGGTTTGAATGACCTGTGTTCCAAGACGAATCAGCACAGTAAAAATACGCGCTATATGACGTTCCTCATTCAGAATATCCAGAAGATCAACGAGGTGCTCTTCCATGGGCAGATCATGAAGTGCTCTGGCAACATAGGGAGTAAGCTCTCTGGCAACTTGACGCTCATCGACATCCGCAGAAACATGACGCAAAATCTCTATGACAGCTTCGACAAGACGCTCACGTCCGCCACGATGTTCCAAATATTCAACGAGAAGCGCTCCAATATTCTCCTGTGCTACGACGTTCATGATATTCTGCTGGCTCAACAGATCCTCAGACGCAAAGGTCACAAGAGACTCCATGATGCGTGCGCGGTTGCGACGAAGAATGTCAGTACGATGTGATATGCCAAGGGGGCGTCCAAAGATTGCCTTGACCGCAAACCAATCCGCCAGTCCGCCAATGGTCGCGGCCAGAAATCCATGATGAATGGTCTCCATAAAAATGCCGTTTTGCCCCATGGTTCCAGCCATACCAATCAGACTGAGGGCGAGAGCAAGATTTGCCTGATTTTCCTTCTGCAAAGGGATCGCCTCAAATCACCTAAATTGTCTCTACGAATTCTTTCAGATATGCACGGAATGGTGCGCCAAGATCAGAGCGACGCAGTGCAAACTCTACCGTTGCCTGCAAAAAACCCAGTTTATCACCAAGATCATAGCGCTTTCCTTCAAAGTCATAGGCATATACTTCCTCGCGCTGCGCCAAGATCTTGAGTGCATCTGTGAGCTGAATCTCTCCCCCTTTTCCAGGCTGTGTTGTTCCAAGAATATCAAAAATCGCGGGACTGATGATATAGCGTCCCAGAACTGCCATGCGGCTCGGTGCCTCATCCAGAGATGGCTTTTCTACCATATCCGATACATGCATAAGACGTGGATTGTGCGTCGCTGCACCGGCCACAATCCCATAAGAAGACACCTGTTCGTCCGAAACAACTTGACAGCCGAGCACGGAGCCGCCCAATTCCTCATAAATATCCATCATCTGACGCAGTGCAGGGCGCTCCGGATGATAAACTACATCATCGCCAAGTAAAACTGCAAACGGTTCATTGCCCACAAAACTGCGTGCACATAAAATAGCATCCCCCAATCCAAGCATATACTTTTGCCGCACATAATGGACATTGACATCCGTAGTTTCTCGTACAAGCGCTAAAAGATCCTGTTTTCCTTTCCGCTCAAGTTCGTACTCAAGTGCTGGTGCAGAGTCGAAATGATCTTCAATGGCACGTTTCCCATGCCCGCTGATGATCAGAATATCCTCTATGCCACTTGTCAGCGCTTCTTCCACAATATACTGAATGGTGGGTTTATCCACAATCGGAAGCATTTCCTTCGGCGTTGCTTTCGTTGCGGGGAGGAAGCGCGTCCCATATCCCGCTGCCGGAATCACCGCTTTTCGTATGTGCTGTCTCTGTTCCATCAGTACCGTCTCCTACCATTCACTATGTAAATAGAGCGCGAGGCAATGAACACCTCGCGCTTTCTTCATCAAAAATATTATGGATAACACAAATGACAAGTATCGCCGCCCCCATATCCAAAGAAGACTATCGTCCTCCAAGGATAGAACATCGGATTATTAATGCTCTGTGCATCCATGCCCACTAAATGATCACCATGCTTTCACAGATCAGTAGGCCTCTGCAACCGCCTTAATCAGCACAGTCTGCTCCTGATAGGAGAGCTGTGTCCGATGAATCGCCCTGCCAAAACCGATGATAAAATCAATCTTTTGTGCACGGGTTAGTTTCGTATTATCGCGCAGCATCTGCATGATGGCGCGCATGCCCGCTACCGTTGGGTCACGGCGGAGCTGCTCTGCCATCGCCATCTGACCAGCAAGAATGTTGCGGCGAACTTCCTCTGAAATCCCTTCAAGCCCCGTATCTGGACGCTGCTTATAGAGCGGGACGAAATCAGGGACGCCTTCCGGCTTTATCCTATAGTCAGGAACGCCCTGCGGGCGAACTCTTTCAGGTGTGGACGCCGTCACATTAGAGTTGGACGGTGTATAAACATCATGTGAAGCAGCAGAGAGCGGGTCATACTGTCCCGAACGCGCCGCATTCCCCACATTGGATGAGGATGCCTGATTGTATGACTGGGGCGATGGCTGATATGCACTTCCTGATTTTCCTGTATAGGAAGGAGGATTGCCTGCCGATTGGCTTCCTTGCGCAGTACTGGGTATGTACCCTGGCTGTGCATTTTTCTGCGTATTGGCATTCTGTGCCGCCGCACTTGAACTAGATGTAGAGGGCGTATACGACTGTGGAGTATGCTGCGATGCGTTGTATTTCGGTGCCTGCGGTATGTTCTGGCGGGATGGCGGCGGTGGCGGCGGGACAGGACGCGGCGGAATCACACGAGGCGGCTCATTCTGCGGAACCACTTGCACATGGGGTAGACCTTGGCTCGGTGTATTGGTATGTCCCACGAGATCCCGCGGAGCACGTTTTTCTTTTTCTGCCAGCGCTTTTTCCCGTCTCACATCTTCCGCTGTGATGATGACAGGTTTTGCCTTTTGTGGGACAAGCGTCCGCGGAGCTTCTTTGCGGCTGCTGAGCTGTTTATCTACATCATTCCAGCGCAGCCGCACCACACGCTGCGATGCTGGTGCCCCTTGGGGGTTGGTTGTTGCAGGCGGCAGTGCAGCAGGCGCGGGAGATCCTTCTGCTTTCGTTGTTGCAAGAGGAAGTGCAGCAGGTGCCGCAGTCTTTTTCTTGTTTTTGGAAATCGAGGCCTCATACTGATCGCCCGTTACGGCTTCCTTCATGGTCGTGCGCGGAGCACTGTCCGTGACCAACCGATCTGCATGAAACAGCTCTCGTGAATCAACCGTTCCAGCGCTTGGGGTCGCCGCAAAAGCCGTCCCCGAAGATAGCGTGACGAGCACTGCTGCTGTGAGCATCGTACTCCTTGATGACAACTTCTTCATTGCAATTTTCTCCTTTATACTTCTACCGATTTTGTGATGTGAAAACCATCATCAAGGAATCGGATGATCCTGCTGTGCCGACTGCAAGGTACATGCTCCCGCGATGAATGCATTTAGGGCTTCCGGACGAATCTCCGGGTTGTTAATCAGCTCAAATCCATAACGCTCCCCCTGTGCTCCGCGGAAAAACATCACGGCCATTTGACCATCTGCATGCGCTGTTGCATCTACAACGCCATCGCCGTCCTCATCAATGTCTACCTCCTTTGCCGTCATTGCAAAAATTGCTTTATTGTGCTCCGTGAGGTTTAGCAGCATGATTCCCTCGTAGCCATTACTGTCCATAATGCGCCCAAGTAGTTTCGTTGCTTCTTCTGGATCAATCGCATTGAGATCCGGAAGAACATCATTTGGAAATGCATCGACAAGTACCACCCAAGCATAGGTGATATGATACTCCTCATTCTCAAAAATAAGGATCTCTCCTGTACGGTTTTCAAACAGTGATTGCGCTGGAATAATACCAACAGGAGGTTTTGGACAGAGAATGCGATAGCCGTAAGTCTTGCTGATATAAGGATATATGAGATCCTTCGATGCAGATTCTATGGTTGCCAATGAGACGGAACCTTGATTCTGCTGCCCCACAGGCAAAGCTCCCTGCTCTGCCGCACCCCCATACGAAGAACATCCCAAAGCAGCAGCGAAACCAACGGCAGTCATAAGATTTTTATATAATTTCATGCAAACGCTCCTCTTACCCTGTTGCGAATCATCAAAAAAGCTTCTTGTACACTTGATTTTTTGATCTGTGCACGTGTTCCAAGGAAATGATACTCCTTGACATCTGTTTTCTTCTGATCGGCCACAGCAATATAGACAAGTCCAACAGGCTTCTCTGTCGATCCCCCTCCAGGACCGGCAATCCCTGTAATGCCAACACCTATATCAGCACGCATCAATCTGCGGATACACTCTGCCATTTCCTGCGCGGTCTGTGGGGACACTGCCCCATAGGTACGCAAAGTCTCCTCTGCAACCCCAAGGATATGGATTTTCACCTCATTAGAGTAAGATACAACACTGCCCAGAACATAGGATGAGCTTCCAGGAACATCGGTCAACGTACTGGTCAAAAGACCGCCGGTGCAAGATTCCGCACAGGAAATGGTATACGCTCGCTGGGAAAGTTCCCGGCCAATCTCTTCCGCAGTAATATCATATGATTGCTCCATCAGCCGACCTTTTCTCCTACAATATCATAAGTAAACCCTTGCAGCATCCGAACCTTTATAATATCGCCAACCCGACTCTCCATATCCCCCTCAACGTAGATCTGCCCATCTACTTCAGGCGCCTCACGATAAGAGCGTCCAACAGCAATCCCCTGCTGTTCTGCATCACGCCCTTCGATGAGAACATCCATCACCTTTGACTCCAAAGCGATATTAATTTCCTCAGAGATCTTGCTCTGCAAACTCATGAGGTCGTGATACCTCTCCTGCATGATCTCCTCTGAAACCTTTTTGGGCATCTGCGCTGCAGGGGTGTCCTCCTCCTCTGAGTAGGTAAATATGCCTACCTTATCAAATCTCTGCTCTTCTACAAAACGGCGCAGCGCTTGATAGTGTGTATCTGTTTCCCCCGGAAATCCAACAATAAAGGTTGACCGTATGCTCACGTCTGGGATGCGCTCACGGAGCTTCTTGATAAGCTTTTCGATCCCCGCCCTTGTATCGGGTCTGTTCATAGCACGCAGAACCGCGTCATGCGCATGCTGCAAAGGGAGATCCACATACTTTACGATCTTAGGCTCCTGTGCAAAGACCTCGATAAGTTCATCGCTAAAATATTTCGGATAACTGTAGAGTACCCGAATCCATGCAATCTGATCAATCTTCGCCAATGCCTGAAGCAATGCGGCAAGCATCGGTCTATGATAGAGATCCAAACCATAGTTTGCACTGTCCTGTGCGATGAGAACAACCTCCCGCACACCGCTTTCTGTAAGCTGCTGCACCTCCGTGATAATATCCTCCATGGTGCGGCTGCGAAAACATCCCCGAATGAGCGGAATGGCACAAAATGCACAGCGATGATCGCATCCTTCGGCAATTTTTACATAGGCTGTATAGCGTGGTGTCGTACGCAGACGTGGGGTCTTAGCATCATAAATGGTATCATCTGTACCGGCGATAACAAGCCGCCGCCCCTTCAGCGTTTCCTCAACAACCTCCATGATGCGGCTCCATGCGCCAGTTCCGATGATGGCATTTGCCTCGGGTATCTCATCCAGAAGCTGCTGCCCATAACGCTGCCCAAGACATCCTGCTACAATGAGGCTGCGGCAGCGGCCTGTCTCCTTATAATCCGCCATTCCGAGCACCGTTGTGATGGACTCCTCTTTCGCCGATTGTATAAATGCACATGTATTGACAATCAGGATATCTGCCTCTGCCGGTTCATTCGTCAACTCGATGCCGTGCTCCTGCATAATCCCGAGCATGACTTCAGTATCCACCAAATTCTTTGCACAACCGAGACTGATGAAACCTGCTTTCACTTAAAAAACTCCTCTGGCACTCATTTTATTAGCTTTCGTAAAATCGTACTTCTTTAACCCACCGGTCCAACAGCACGTCTTTTTCCTTTTTCGTAAAATATGGGCGATTTTGGAAGATGCTAATATCCTTCCCCGCGAAAATCTGACCAGACAACGTAGCAGGATTTGTCGTCAGAAAATAAAATCCCTGATGTTTTAGTGCGATCTGGGCTTCATCTGTCAGCAGCCAGTCTGCAAATCGTTTTGCCTCATGTGTATCGCGTTCTGCTGCGGGAAATACAATTCCCGTGCCAAGAACAGCGGCAGCCGTTCCGTCAGATGGATAGAGAATACGGATGGGATAATCGTCGCGAACATAGCGTAGTGTCTCACTCAATACAGCAACAGAAAGATCTACCTCGCCCATCCCAGCTTGGCGCACAGGGGTATGGAGATACCTTGAGTACTGCACAATCTTCGGCTGAATCCCACGCCATAGATCAAATGTCTGTGGTGCCCCATACTCTGCAATCATGCTATAGAGTAAATTGGCAGCCGCATCTGCCGCCATAAAATCGGTCATACCGATGCGAATATCCCTTTGATAAGCAAGCGTCTGCCAAGAATTTGGAAGATCAAGATGTGTCCTAAGATACTCCTCATTCACAGCAAAGACAATCGGATCATACCATACCCCCGTCCAATATCCATTGGGATGACGAAAGGATGCCGCAACCTGATCATTCTTCTCAGAGACATACGGCACAAGAACCCCCTCTGCCGCAGCCCGATCCAACGTGTCACGATCCGTCAATACAAGAGAAGCTTTCCCAGCAGACTCATTCTGTAATTGATCGTGTAGACGATTCAATATTTGATCGGATGAAAGCTGAACAAAATTAACTCTAATACTGTATTCTTTTTCATAGCCTTCAGACAGTACCGCGGCGACCTCGGCGGGAAGAGAGGTATAAGCCATAATCTCCTGCATAGGGCGATGTTCAACAGAGCGCGTCCCCGATGAGAGATACGCTGAACCAGCCACAATGATTATCAAGAAGAAAGCCACCATCAGAATGAATGGCGAATATCGCTTCATGAAAAATCCCCTTTAGCATAAAAACGGCTCTTTATATTATAAACAATTCATCTAAAATCCACAAGGCTTTTCATACCAATCACCTGTATAGTTTTCAGAAACACAAGATAAAACAAACACTGACCTGCTCATTCTCTAACTGATCATCTGCAAAAATTATGACAAAAGAAAAGGTTCTCCACAATACATGGTTTTATATGTTTATTTGTTCATACAATAAAAAGTTGCAAATGATACTTTCATTTTCCAAAAATTGTGCTATAATCAGAGTGAATCAAAGATTTTTGACCTACGTTATTTTTTCGATACAGGAGGTTTGTTGGTTATGGCAATCACAAAGGATATGAGTATCATCGACATTGTTCAGCAGTACCCCGACACTGTCGAAATCCTAATGAATGCAGGTATGGGCTGTCTTGGCTGTGCCGCAGCACATTTTGAAAATATTGAGCAGGGCGCAATGGCACACGGGATCGACATTGATGAACTCATCAATGCACTTAACAAGTCCATTGGCGAAACTGCCGCGGCAGCACAATAAAGAATTGGCGCATCTCCCCGTTTAGCATGGACGGGGAGATTTTTTATTGCAGAAATTTACTTTCATGTAAAAATCCGACTGCATCGCAGTCGGAAAACAAATCATATGGTGCGGATGAAGGGGGTCGAACCCATACGCCTTGCGGCACTGGATCCTAAGTCCAGCGCGTCTGCCAGTTCCGCCACATCCGCGTATAATATAACGCAAGCAGTATAGCATCAATGATATGCCTTTGTCAAATTCTTAACTGTTGCCCAAAGAACCGCGTCGCAAACAACAGATTTGCTTAGGCGGTTTATGGTAACACTCTTAATCATTATAGCGACGAGGCATAAAGAAAACCCACCCACAGCCGCCAGACTTAAGTGGATTCCTATGACTTCTTCAGCCATCCGTCGATGAGACATTCATCGAAATGACTGTCATGAACAACACGAGTGCAAAAATGCCAGCGCCAAGACCTGCATAACCGCTCCCCGTAAGACCATCCACAATGTAACCAAGGAGTGAACAAACGGCAGTAACGCCAACATAGGGAAGCTGTGTTGCTACATGATCGAGATGATGACATTGTGCGCCTGCTGATGCTAAAATGGTCGTATCGGAAATCGGTGATGCGTGATCCCCACAGACAGCACCGGAAAGGATCGCTGCGACCGAGACCACAAGCATATCTGATGCGCCCTGCCCAAGCACAGCGATCGCAATAGGGATCAAAATCCCGAACGTTCCCCAACTTGTCCCTGTTGCAAATGCAAGCCCTGCTGCAACGAGAAAGAAAAGAGGAGGCAGAAACATGACAACGCCCGCATGTGCTTCCACAACTGCGCCAACGAACCCTCCGAGATCCAAATACTCCTTGCTGCAAATACCCGAGAGCGTCCATGCGAGACACAGGATAAAAATTGCCGGTGTCATCGCCTTAAATCCCCAGCCAAAACTATCACAGAAAATATTGAATGAAACAACACGGCGTGGAAGATATAAAACCCCCGTAAAGACAAAGGCAATAAAGGAACCTAGCACGAGCGATTTCGATGAATCACAGTTTGCAAACGCCTCTGCAATATTTCGCCCCTCATGGATGCCACCTGTATAGAGCATCCCATAGATGCATGCAACGATAAGCACCAAAAGCGGGAGCAGAAGGTCAATCATCTTTCCATGCCCCTCACTTGCCGCACTCGCAGATGCCTCTGCAGTATCACGGTATTCCTTCGGGATCTCAAAATGCTCATTGGATTTCTCAATACTTCTACGCATGGCCCCGAAATCACGGCCAGTCCAAATGATAAAAAGCATAAATAGAAGCGTCAGCCACGCATAGAGATTAAAAGGGATTGTCTGCAAAAAGAGCGCAAATCCATCAATGGCAGCCTCTTTGGGCAGTGAGGACCCAACTGCTGCCGCCCAGCTGGATACAGGTGCAATAATGCAAATAGGCGCCGCAGTCGCATCAATGATATAGGCTAGCTTCGTCCGTGCAATCTGAAATTTATCCGTCACTGGCCGCATGACCGTACCTACCGTAAGACAATTAAAATAATCATCAATAAAAATCACAATCCCGAGGAGTACAGTCAAAAAAGAGGCACTGCGCTTTCCTTTGATGACCCACGTTGCCCATTCACCATAGGCATGCATAGCCCCCGAACGCGTGATTGCCGCAACCAAAATACCGAGGATTACCAAAAAGACCAGAATATTGACATTATTTCCGACCTTATCTGCCATCACTTGAAACATCGTGAGTATTGCCTCTAGGACATTTCCACCCACAAAGAGCATTGCTCCGGAAAAGATGCCGATAATCAGCGACATGTAAACTTCCTTTGTCCAGAGCGCTAAGACAATCGTAATCACCGGCGGCAAAATGGACCATGCGCTTGCTGTCATAAGATATATGCACTCCCTTTGCTGTTTTCTGCAAAAACTGCTCTCTATTATATCAAAAAAGTACAATTTAGCAAAACAAATCCATCGACGGAAAAATGCAGCTTTTGCCCAAAATATCAAGTACATCCATCATACAGCTAAAAGGAGTGCTGCGAGTGCATCCTCTGTATGCACCTCAATATCCGGAAGCACCTCCGTTTTGTCTGGTCTTTTCCGATTCCTATGGTTGAACCATACCGATTGCCACCCCGCACATTTTGCCCCCATCACATCAAGTCCGAACGCATCTCCGACATAGACGAGATGTTCCGGTGCCAAGCCCAATCGATGCTCCATTTCACGAAAAATCTGCACATCAGGCTTTCGGAACGCATGATCTCCCGAGACGATAATGCACTCTTGCGGCACCCACTGCGCGATATTGAGTGAGCGCAGTTTATTCCTCTGGTGCATGGAATCCCCATTGGTAATGATTCCAAGCGCAGCACGTCCCTGCAGCGCATCAAGCAGTTCCTGCATCACCTCGGACAGCTGAATCTGGTATTGCAGCTGCATATAAAGATGCTGAAAGTCCAACGCCTCCTCATCCGTTATACGGACACCGTAATCACGAAATGCCATGCGCAGACGATAGATATAAAGTTCCTCCATTGTCATCTTGCCCGTCTGTGCATCATCAAAACGCGCATCGCTATATCGGCGAAAGGCGAGAAAAAGCGGCGAAAGCGGAAGATCATAGCGTTTTTCATAAAGCCTTTCATAAGCACCAATAAAAGGCAGCGACATATCATACAGCGTATCATCAACATCAAATACTACACCGTGGTATTCCATAGTGTGCCTCCCACTCTGTATGCATACCATTTTTCACAATTATAAAACAAATGAAAAAGCCTCGCAACGAATTACCGTGGATTTTTTCCATTGACAAACGTCTCTGCGGTCATATGACGTCCATCTGTTCGAAATACAATTGCCCCATCACGATCTGTCCGCAATATCGCAGCACCCACGCGTTCATACCGTGCAAGCACAGCAGGACGCGGATGTCCAAAAGCGTTATCTGCACCGACACAACACACCGCATATATGGGATGCGCTGCCTCTACAAACGCCTCCGAACTGGATGTGTCAGAACCATGATGCGGCACTTTCACAACAGTGCTCGCCACCTCTGCACCGGCGGCGAGCATCCTTGCCTCATGCTCTTTGACCAAATCACCGGTAAAAAGAAAACGCGCCTCTCCATAGCATACACGATAAACGTTGGATACTTCGTTGCCCGTTGCATGATTAGTCGGATCGTAATCAGGTGCATATATGGTCTCCACTGTAACCCCATCCAAAACAATCGTCTGTCCTGCCTCAATGCGGCTGAACTTCAAAAGCAGCGGATTCCCATCTCCCATACGCATACTCCTTGCATAAGCTGCCGTCCCCTCATCTGCTGTAAAGACATGCTGTACGGGAAGCATCGTGAGAATCGCGCCAGCACCTGCTGCATGGTCTTCATGCGCATGGGAAAGAAAGATATAATCCACCGACCGAATCCCATAATGCAAAAGATAGGGAACATCGACCCGTGCGCCAATATCAAAGACACCGTCCCGCGTTCCACCGGTATCAAAGAGCATTGCATGACCATGCGGTGTAACCACGAGGGCGCAGTCCCCCTGTCCCACATCAATAAAATGTACCGTCATCTCATCGGGATGTGCTGCATAGCGGAAAAAAAGTGCAACGAGCAGCGTGATGAGAGTGCCTCCAAGGGCATAGCGATAACGCCCCATATACGAAAAAAATATACTGCGATTGTCCGGCGGCAAAATCATCAGTACCAGTACCCCGTAATAACAAAGCCCCCAACCAACGCCAATGGATGGAACCCAAACCTGCGCCGCAGGAAGCAGTGCAATGAGGCGTGTCAGTTCAAATGTCCCCCCGAGCAGCAAACTGTCAAAACCGAATACAAATAAGCCAAGCATGGGGAAAATGAATGCTGCCGCTCCTCCAAAAAGCCCCAAAACAATGACAAGCTCCACGAGGGGAACAACAACGAGATTGGCAAGCAGTGCGGAAAGCGAAAGCTGATTGAAATACCATGCTAGGATGGGGAGCGTCGCAAGCTGTGCAGAAATTGTAATCGCAAGACTGCCCGCAATAAAAGAAGGCAGTCGATGCAGGTGCTCCCGAAATATCGGCGCTAGAAAAAGCAGACCTGCCGTTGCCAAAAACGAAAGCTGAAAACTGATATGAAACAACAGCAATGGTGAAAGCAGCAGCATCAAAATCCCTGTGATAAGCAGAATTCGCTGCGCATCTCGTTCCCGTCCGAGAACAAGGCCAAGAAACGCTGCCCCACCCATAATACCCGAACGCACTGCCGGCGGAACGAGCCCCGCAAGTACAACATAGATCACAATAATCGCAATCACACTCACTGCCCCAAGCCATTTGGGCAGGCGCAGGAACGTGGCAATCCATGCCATAACTGCTGCAACAAGACTAATATGTGAACCAGAAACGGATAGAATGTGCACAATTCCCGTTGTTGTAAACGCCTCTAAAACCTCTGGGCGGATGCCCGCATAGCCACCGAACAGCATTGCAAAGATAACTGCCGCATCTGCATCCGGCATAACAGCCTTCATGTTCTCCATGTAGTGCGCCCGCACGGAGGCTGCCCACCGCATAAAGCGCTGCGAGAGAGACGGATGCTCTGCAGAAGAAATGCGGATCTGCTCACTGCCGGCAGACAGCGACGCTGTGATCCCCTGACTGCGCAGGAGAAATACGGTATCAATCTGTCCCGGATTTTGATAGCCATGTGGACGACGCAGCTTTCCAACAGCCGTTAGTGCATCGCCAATCTGTCCGACCGGATGCACATCGGAAGAATTGCACCTCGTATAGACATAGGCATCTCCACGTGCAGCATACGGTTTTCCTTCCTGTATGACACGCTCCGCCGCAACCGTATAGCGGATGTGTATCACATGATCTTTCCCCACTGTAACCCGCGGCTCCTCGGTTATAGTGCCATGAAGTGCAACCGTTCCCGCAAAATGGGAAATATCTGTTTGCGGCAATTCATATGCCGCAGCAAAGCGCGCCAGTCCCAATATGAAAAAAAGCCCCAAAAAGGCGATCCAAGTTCTTTCGCTTTTCCGAAGAACGAGGCACCATGAGGCCAATGTTCCAAACAGCAACAATACGATAAGATACGGCCATGCCGCAGAAAACGTAATCTGAAGCCACGCAGCACATGCAATACCAAGGCTGAGCGCCGCTAAAAGTCCCGCAAGAAAGGCGCGTTGGTATTGCCCTGCTCTCATAGTGTCACCTTGTCCTTCAGCTTTTCAAACTTGGCATCCCCAATCCCGCGGACATTTTTTACGTCCTCAATTTTTTTGAATGCGCCATTCGCTTCACGATACTCAATGATACGTGCTGAGATGGCAGGCCCTATCCCTGGCAACTCCTGCAAATCCTTTTCTGTCGCCGTATTGAGGTTGATATGCCCCTTTGCATCCTGTGCAGGAGCCGCTCCGCCTGCCCTTGCAGTCAAGATGCGCTCCGGTACATGCACCTGCATACCATCCTCTAAAAGTGCCGCCATATTGACGCGATCAATATCAGCCGTCTCGATGACCCCGCCTACCTCGTTTACGGCATCGGCAACGCGCTGTCCTTCACGCAGCGTGACAATCCCCGGCTTTTTCACCTCGCCCGACACATAGACTGTTACCATCCGTGGGCGTTCCGTTTGGGCACTTGTCCCCGCATCAAGCAGCATCGCATCCTGCTCGGAATAATACCCGTACATTGTTCCGCCAAGTGCAGCAAGCACAAGAACGAGGAGGACGAGCAAGGACTTTTTGAACATGAGCATAAGAACATCTCCTAATAGACGTTCCGTCCACTAAAGATCTCAATCATCTCCCGGCGCAGACTTGTACTAATCATAAGGCGTGTCTTTGGCGGGATCTCATCGACATCTGTATTGAACAAATAATTTTGCAGCTGAGGTTCCTTGATGAGCATACGTGTATGGAACAAGCTGGCCTGATAGAGATTGATGTCCACCGCATCATATTCATCCAGCGTTTCCTGCTTAATAAACTCCTGAATAGATGTCATCTTTGTGTCCATGAACAGCTTGCGCCCCTGTAAATCACGGGTGAATCCCCGCACACGGTAGTCCATCGTGATAATATCCGAGTCGAACTGACTGATGAGATAATCCAGTGTCTGGAGCGGCGTGATCTCTCCGCATGTCGCCACATCAATATCAACACGAAAAGTGGCGATACTCGTATCGGGGTGAAACTCCGGATAGGTATGAACCGTCACATGACTCTTATCGAGATGCGCTAAAATTGTCTCTCCGGATGATGCCGTTTTCACAGGCGTCTTACTCCCCGAAATCACCGCTGCTTCCTCGGCAATAAGCATCGTCACACTTGCTCCCTGCGGTTCATAATCCTGTTTTGCAATGTTGAGAATGCGTGCGCCAATCATATCCGTAACCTGTGAGAGGATTTTAGTGAGGCGGTCGGAATTATACTGTTCATCAATATATTTGATATAGTCCCGCTGCTCACGCGCCGACTTTGCATAACAAATATCATAAATATTGAAGCTCAATGCTTTTGTAAGATTGTTAAAACCGTATAATTTCAGCTTTCCGTCCAACGCCCGCGCTCCTGCCTTTCTCTCCGCACATGGCGGATTCCATAAAACACAATTTTTATATCGGATCCGGCTGTTCTCCCGTTTGATGAGGAGAATGCTCCTTTTTCCATTTTTTGATTGCATCCAATCGATCACGGAAACGCCCCTCGACCCCCTGATCTGTCGGATGATAATATGCCCTGCCCAAAAGTGAATCCGGCAGGCACTGCATATTTGTTAAATGCTCCTTTGCATCATGTGCATATTGATACCCCTTGCCATAATCCAGCTCTTTCATGAGCTTCGTCGGTGCATTACGAATGACGAGGGGGACCGGCTCGGCGAGCATTGTCCGTGCATCCGCCGCAGCCGATAAATAGGCCGTCTCCATCGCGTTGGATTTAGGTGCAAGCGAAAGATAAATGACCGCCTCCGTTAAGTGAGCATTGCATTCCGGAACACCGATGAAGTGACATGCCTGATAGACGGCAATCGCAAGTTCAAGCGCTCTTGGATCGGCAAGCCCCACGTCCTCTGCCGCAAAGCGCGTCACACGCCGTGCAATATAAAGCGGATCCTCCCCCGCCTCCAACATGCGTGCAAGCCAATAGACTGCTGCATCAGGGTCGGAATTGCGCATGGATTTATGCAGTGCCGAGATGAGATTGTAATGTTCCTCCCCTGTTTTGTCATAGAGCAGTGTCTTTCTTGAGATGCACTGAGCGAGACTCTCCTCCGTCACACAAACTTTCCCATCGCGTTCATCAGCATTGAGCACAACCATCTCAAGCGTCGAGAGCGCACTGCGCGCATCCCCATTGGCAAAAGAGGCAATCGCAGCAATCCCCTCATCGGCAATCTGCACATGCAGCTCCAAAAGCCCCCGCGGAGAGGTAAGTGCATGGTGCAGCAGCTGCTTGATGTGTTCCGTCGTTAACCCCTGCAGCACAAAAACACGGCAGCGCGAGAGCAATGCGCCGTTGATCTCAAAGGAGGGATTCTCCGTTGTCGCTCCGATAAGCACGATGCTGCCGCGTTCTACAAAGGGCAAAAAGGCATCCTGCTGTGCCTTGTTAAAACGATGGATCTCATCGACAAAAACAATCATCCGTTCTCCGTACATCCGGCGCCTATCTGCCTCCTGCATGACTGCACGAATATCCTTAATACTGCTCGTCACTGCAGAGAATGTGATAAATTTAGACTGCGTCCTGGCAGCGATAATCTGCGCAAGCGTTGTCTTGCCAACCCCGGGCGGCCCCCAGAAAATCATCGAGGTGACACAATCCCCTTCGATGAGGCGGCGTAAAACTTTTCCCTCACCTAGGAGATGCTCTTGCCCAACGAACTCATCGAGCGTCCGCGGCCGTACACGTTCAGCAAGCGGCTGATAGGCCGTCCGTTCAAAAAGGCCGCTCTGCTCGTCCATCCTCCGTGCCTCCCGTATGCATAAATTCTCTCCTAATGAATTATCGCATAAAAAGAAGGGTTAGGCAATAGACAAACGCAATACATATTTTATGGACATACTCGCAATGACCTCTGTTTTTCAGGGCGCACATAAATCCATGATCGTTTGCGCAGCGGGCATGCCACAAGATTGACGAAAGGAGCAAAAATCCCCCCGCAATCAGAGACAAAAGGATCGTCTGATTGCAGGGGGATTCTTCTGGATTTGAACGCTTAGCGTATATGCATACGCTGCGCCTGTGCGCGCAGGCGCGCGATGCGCTCCTGTGTGTCCGGATGGGTTGAAAACAGGCTCTTAAAAGAAATGTCTCGTCCCGTCAGCGGATTGATGATGCACATATGAGCGGTTGCAGGCGTTGCCTCCGGCAGAGGTGCACCGTGCACGGCGTAGTACTCAATCTTCTCGAGCGCCGCGGCGAGATCATTCGGATTGCCGCAGATCTCTGCGCCGCCCTCATCGGCACTGTATTCACGTGAGCGCGAAATCGCCATCTGGATCAGTGCCGCCGCAATCGGCGCAATAATTGCTGTAACAATGAGGCCAATGATGCCCCCGCGGTCGTCATCGCTTGAGCGTCCGCCGCCAAAGATTGCCGCCCACTGAGCAATGTTCGCCGCGTAGGAAATGACCGTCGCCATCGTCGCAGCAATGGTCGAGATGAGTATGTCACGATGCTTGACGTGCGCGAGTTCGTGTCCAAGCACACCCGCTATTTCATTGTAGTCCAGCACACGCATCAGTCCCGTGGTTACGGCGACTGCCGCGTTCGACGGATTGCGCCCCGTCGCAAAGGCATTTGGTGCATCCTCGTTGATGATATAAACGCGCGGCATCGGAAGCCCTGCACGTCCTGCCAGCTTTTCCACAAGCCCATAAAGCTCAGGCGCATTCGATCGGTCCACCTCCTGCGCATTATACATACTGAGCACGATACGGTCGGAGAACCAATATGAAAAGAAATTCATGCCGAGCGCAATGATGAGCATGACGGTCATGCCTGTATGCCCGGCAAAGGCGCCGCCGAGCGCAACCATCAGAGCCATGAGGAGCGCCATGAGCATCGTCGTCTTGATTGTGTTCATAGGCTGATACCTCCTTCTTTTAAATCAAAACTTTGTCCTTTTGACTATAATATAGCGGACGAATATGGAAATATGATGAAATTCTTTTTAGACCGTTTCGAAATTTACCAGTTTTGCATCAAAGATCCCATCCAGCGCGAGCACACGTGCCAGTGTCTCATCCGGAATATCGTGGTCGATGGTGAGCACCATGATATTGGTGCCTTCTCGGTCGGATTTTCCCACCTGCATGCCTGAGATATTGATGCCCGCCTCTCCCATGATAGAGCCAATCGTTCCGATGACCCCGGGGCGGTTGATATGCGGGCAGATGAGAATGCGTGCATGCGGGTCAACATCCACGCGGAAACGGTTGATGCGCACAATCCGTCCCTCCGTGCCAAAGAGTGTCCCCTGCACCTCTGATGTCTTACCCGCCGCCGTCACACGCACGGTGATGAGTGTCGAGTAATGCGAAGTCTCCTTCTCCTTGATCTCCGTCACCTTGATGCCGCGCGATTTTGCAACGCTCGGGGCATTGACATAGTTGATCTCACTCTCAAGGATCGGATTGAGCATGCCCTTGAGGACGGCCGTCGTCAGGAAACTCGTGTTGACCTCCGTAATCTCCCCATTGTAGAGGACCTCCACATGGGAGACGGGCCCATCGGCAAGTGCACCAGCCGTGCATCCAAGCTGCTCGGCAAGCGTGATATAGGGACGAATGACGCGCATGACTTCCTTCGAGACTGGCGCCATGTTGACCGCTGCCGTCACCGGCTCACCGCGCAATGCTGCGCGGATGCCCTCCGACACGTCCACAGACACGCCGATCTGTGCCTCCACGGTGGATGCACCGAGGTGCGGCGTGAGGACGATGCCTGGCACGCTGCGCAGCGGATGATCTGCCGCAAGCGGCTCGTTCTCGAACACATCAATGGCTGCGCCTGCCACAATGCTCTCCCTGACTGCCGCCGCGAGATCCATCTCATTGATGATGCCGCCGCGTGCACAGTTGATGAGGCGCACGCCCTTCTTCATCCGACGCAGTTCGGGCATCGAGATCATGCCGCGCGTCTCTTTCGTGAGCGGCATGTGCACCGTGATAAAATCTGCTGCCGCAAATATATCATCGAGCGTCCCGACGGTCACACCAATCGCCTTTGCCCTTTCCTCATTGATATATGGATCATAGGCGATAATGTTCATATCGAAAGCTAAAGCACGCTTTGCAACACCGCTGCCAATCCGCCCCATGCCGATCACGCCGAGTGTCTTGCCGCGCAGCTCTACACCGACGAACGCCTTGCGGTCCCACACGCCCGCGTGCACTGTCGCATCTGCCGCCGGAATATTGCGTGCCATCGAGAGCATCATCGCCATTGTGTGCTCCGTCGCTGCGATTGTATTGCCGCCCGGCGAGTTGATGACGATGATGCCGCGCTCCGTCGCCGCCTTTACATCAATATTATCCACACCGACGCCTGCACGTCCGATGATCTTCAGTTTATCTGCACGTTCAATGATGTCTGCCGACACCTTAGACGCAGAGCGCACCATGAGCGCATCATAATCACCAATGATCTCCAGAAGTTCCTCGTGCGCAATCTTATCGCGCACATCGACCTCATAGTCTGTGAGCAGCGCAATCCCATTGGGTGAAATCCCATCCGCAGCCAAAATCTTCATCCGTCAGTCCTCCAATGCGGCGCTCCGCCGCGTTCTATTGACACAGTGTGAACCTCATTATAGACAGAAGATGTCGCGTGTGTCAAATATTTCAGAGGCGCTTGTAGATGTCTTGTTGTCCATCCTTGTTCATATCTTGATGTATTGGTTATTCCATATGAAAAAGTTATTGTGAAAATTTTTCAGAACTTATTTCACCTAGATATGAATATATGATAGAGTCATCGAAAAATCCTTTATTTTCAAGGAATGATACGAAATAATTTAGGGCAAAGGATTGACATTATTATTATATGAGAGATATACTAATAATCGTTATTTATCAAATTATCCATAAGAGAAAACTATCGTTCTTTTCCTATATTTTCATGCACATGAAAAGTATACAATTATTATGGAGAAATCTATGACGGCAAAGACTATCCTTGGACGATGTCTGCAATTCATCCCTGTCTTTTTGGGCATTACCCTGCTTTCTTTCGGTCTCATCTACATCGCCCCCGGTGATCCCGTCGCCATACGCCTCTCGGCAGGCGGGGTCGCCGTCAACCCGCAGCTCGTCACGCAAATGCGCGCGGAGATGGGGCTCGATGCCCCCTTTCTTGTGCAGTACGGGCGTTGGCTCGCGCACTTTCTCCAAGGCGATATGGGGACATCTTATATCACGGACATCCCTGTCGCAACAACATTTTGGCAGGCGCTTCCCTATACACTGCGCATAGCAGGCAGTGCCATGGCGTTCACCCTCCTCATCTCCCTGCCCCTCGGCATCATGATTGCTGCATGGCACAACAGCCGCATGGACTATGGAATCCGCACCCTGACCTTCATCGGCAATGCAACACCGAGTTTTATCATTGCAATCGTGCTTATGTTCGTGTTCTCCTATCGGCTCGGCTGGATTCCCGTACTCGCGACGACGAAACCGATCGGCATGATTCTGCCATCAGCGACACTCGCGCTCGTTATGTCCTCGCGCTACATCCGTCAGATTCGCGCGGCGGCCCTCGACGAGCTCGCAAAGGACTACGTCGTAGGACTGCGTGCACGCGGCATCTCAGAGCGCGTGATCCTGTTCCGCAACGTCTTAAAGAACATCATGGTCATTGTCATCACGCTCACGGGCATCTCAGTTGGCTCGCTACTCGGCGGCACAGTCATCATAGAGACCATCTTTAACTGGCCGGGCATCGGCAGTCTAATCATGACGGCGATTACAAGCCGCGACTATCCCGTCATACAGGCAGTCGTCGTCTGGATGGCACTTGCGTTCTTCCTCGTGAATCTCATTGCCGACCTCTCGTATCGTTATTTCAATCCAAAGATCAAGGATCTCTAAATGCTGAACTTCTTTCTGCGAACACCGCCGCTCTTTCGCGCACTCACGCTCCTGGCGGCGCTTATCCTCATCGTGAGCCTTTTCTCCGCGCAGCTTGCGCCCTATGATCCGTATGTGACCGATCCGCAGCTGATCCTAAAGGCGCCATCCGCCGAGCATCTTCTCGGTACGGACAACTACGGCAGGGACATCCTCTCGCGCATCCTTGTGGGTGCTAAAACGTCCATCTTTGCAGCGCTCTTCATCATCTTCGCTGCGGGATCACTCGGTAGTCTCATCGGACTCCTGTCGGGCTACTATCGCGGGCGGATGGATGCTGTGCTCATGCGTACCACGGACGTGTTTCAAGCGTTTCCCGACATCGTGCTCGCGATCGCAGTCGCCGGCGTACTCGGCGGCGGACTCGTCAATGCCATACTGGCGCTTATCGCGACAACGTGGACACAGTACGCACGCATTGCACGCAGCGCTGCCATTGCGGCGAAGGAGGAGACCTACATACTAGCGGCGCGCCTCTCGGGCTGCACGGACACGCGCCTTCTCTTCGGACACATCCTGCCGAACATTGCAGGCCCCCTCATCGTCACTGCCGTACTCCACATCAGCACGATGATGATGGGGCTGGCGGGGCTCTCCTACCTCGGCATCGGCGTTCAGATTCCCGCCGCAGAGTGGGGGGCCATGATCAGCGAGGGGCAGAAGTATTTGCAGCAGGCGCCATGGGCGGCGCTTGCACCAAGCGCGGTGATGGTCGCCGTCATGATGGTGTTCAATATGTTTGGCGATCATCTGCGCGATCTCATTGATCCCAAAACACGAGAGAAGCACATGTAAAGCATAGACAGATTATCTGCATATGCTGTATGAACCTCACACAGCATATGCAGCATCTCTGATAAATATTTTACAGGAGGATTCCCATGAACAAAACACTGAAACGTCTCTGTGCCGCATTCCTAATAGCTGTGCCGCTCGCCGTAGCCGGTTGCGGCGGTTCGGATCAGCCAGCAGATGGAGGAAAGAAGATCGTGCGCGTCGGCGGCACCGTCGCAGTAACGAGCTCGATGGATCCCGCGAAGGAGTGGCTCGGCTGGTATGCCGTGCGCTATGGCGTAGGCGAAACGCTCTTCCGCCTCGACGACAACATGAAGCCGCAGCCGTGGCTCGCGGAGAAGGCAAAAAACGTTGAACCAACCGTATGGCGCATCACACTCAAGGACAACGTCACGTTCTCAAACGGCGAGAAGATGACGGCGGACAAGGTCATCGCCTCGCTTAAGCGCACAGCAGAAGTCAATAAGCGCGCCGCATGGCTCGAAGGCGCAGCGTATACGGCAGAGGGGAATGTCCTCACGATTCGTACGAAGGAACCATATGCCACCCTCGTCAACGATCTCTGCGACCCGTACGCCGTCATTCTCGATGTCGCGGGCACAAAGGACTTCGACAACGCCCCCATTTGCACGGGCCCTTTTATCATGAGTGCCTTTGAGTCGGACAAGCATGCAGTCATGGAGAAGAACCCGAAGTATTGGGGCGGTGATGTCAAGGTTGATGAGATTGAATACACAAAGATCGCGGATTTCAACACGCTCGCAATGGCACTACAGGGGGACGAAATCGACGTAGCACTCGACCTCAGTCCAGAAACGGCAGAAACCATTGCCGCAAACGACAAGTTCACTGTCGTCAAGACCCCACAGACACGCACCTATCAACTCTACATGAACCTCGATAAACTCACCGATCCCGCTGTGCGTCAGGCAATCATGTACGGCGTGGACAAAAAGACCATCGGCGATCAGTACCTCAAGGGTGCGATGACGGCATCGAACAGTGCCTTCCTTGCATCGACCCCCTATGGCGATCCTGCACTCAAGGCACGCTCCTTCGATCTCGAAAAGGCAAAACAGGCACTTGCTGCGGCAGGCTATGCGGATACAGACGGTGACGGCATCGTTGAGAAAGACGGCAAGCCGCTGACCGTCGAGATGGGCGTCTACAAGCGGCTCTTCAACGAGAACATCTCAACGGAGATGCAGGCACAGCTCAAGAAGATCGGCATCAACGTCAACATCGTCTCACATGAAAAGTCCACCTATTACAAGGCCGGTGAATTTGAAATTGGTCTTTACTCCGTCATCACCATGCCGACGGGCGATCCGTATGCCTTCCTGCGTGATGTATTGAGCGCAAAGGGTGTCGCGAACTTCGGACACTACTCAAATCCCGCGGTCGAGCAGGCGCTTTCCGATCTGCCGAACACATTCGATCCGTCAAAACGCGTCGAGCTCGTCAACCGCATTCAGCAGCAAGTGATCGATGATGCAGCGATGGACTTCATCGGGTTCAACAATATGCAGGTCGGCATTTCGAAGAAGGTTACCGGCTTCCTCTCCACCCCAAGTGATTACTATCATGTGACAAAGGATCTGGATAAGAAGTGATTGTCCTGTCAATATCACAGCGGAGCACATGCCGATGAAAGAACTGCTGAGAATCGACCACCTGTCTGCAGGATACGGCGGCAGTGCTGTCATCGAGAACATCAATCTGCGGCTTCATGCAGGTGAGGTTCTCGGCATCGTCGGCGAGAGCGGCAGTGGAAAATCCACCCTGCTCAAGGCAATCGCGCAGATCCGCGGGCTCTCCACTGAGATTCACGCGGGTACGGTTTCCTTTGACACAAAGAACCTTGCCATACTCTCCGAGGGAGAACGGCGCAGACTGCGCGGTGAGGAGATCGCGATGGTGTTTCAGTACGCAGGTGCGTCGCTGAACCCTGCGCGGCGGATTGGCACGCAGCTTGTTGAGACGATGCGCGCACACACGAGCCTCTCACGGGAGGAAATTGACACACGCGCAGCAGAGGTATTCGGCGGCATGGGTTTTTCCGATGTCAGCCGCATCCTCGCGGCCTATCCGTTCGAACTCTCGGGCGGCATGGCGCAGCGCGCTGCGATCGCACTTGCCGTCATCCTGCGCCCGCAGCTCCTGCTTGCCGATGAGCCGACCTCGGCACTCGACGCAACGATCCAGCTGCAGGTACTTGACGAACTGCATGCACTCAAGGAGCGGACAGGCACGGCAATCCTCCTCATCACGCACAACATCGGTGTCGTGCGGCACATTGCCGACCGCGTCGCTGTCATGTGCAAAGGAAAGATTGTCGAGCAGGGCACCGTGAACGAGGTACTCGGAAATCCGCAGCATCCATACACGCAAAGCCTGATTTCCGCAGTACCGAAAATGTATGCAGCGAATCATACGGACTGTGACCGCCGCAATCATGCGGAGGACTTTTTCGCCGCCCCCCAAAATTCCCCCACCATCACAGGGGAGGAGGAACGCGTAAGCGGCAGCAATAGCACATCGCCTCTCCTGCGCTTTGAAAACGTCTCCATGCACTTCGACGATGCGGCGGGGCGCGTGCAGGCGGTCAACGGCATTTCCTTTTCCCTTGCGCGGCGCGAGCTCCTCGGCATCGTCGGCGAAAGCGGCAGCGGAAAATCCACCGTTGCAAAGATCCTCACGGGACTGTATATGCCAACGGATGGGAACATCCTCCTCGATGGCAGGGACATCACGCGCGCAAGCGGAAAGAAGCGGCGTGCCCTCTACACGCGCATCCAGATGGTATTTCAGGATGCCCCCGGCTCGTTCAACCCGCGCCGCACCATCGGTGCAATGATCGGCGAGACCATCTGCCGGCTTTGCACACCCGACGAACGCGCAACGGAGACGCGCGTTGCAGAACTCCTCACGAATGTCGGACTGCCCGCCTCCTATGCAGATCGCTATCCGCACGAGATGAGCGGCGGCGAGTGCCAGCGTGCGGCCATTGCGCGTGCAATGGCCGTCCATCCCGACATCCTCATCTGCGATGAGGCAACCTCGGCGCTTGATGTCTCCGTGCAGGCGAAGATCATCGCCCTCCTCCTGCACCTCCAGCAGGAGCACGGCATGAGCCTCCTTTTTATCTCACACGACCTGCCGCTTGTCAGCTCCATCGCCGGACGTGTCCTCATCATGCAAAACGGGCACATCGTCGAACAGGGCGAAACCAGCCATATACTCTCTCAGCCCGATGATCCCTATACGGCAAATCTCCTGCGCGCTGTGCTCTAAAAAGTGCTGCTCATTTTTATTCATGAGCAGCACTTTTAGTTTTTTGATACCGCGTTCCCCCCTTACTCCCCGACGGCATAAAAGATAACATGTGTCCCATTCTCTGAGATGCCGATGATCTTTGCCTGTGGGTAGTTGGGATCACTGTTAATATCCCAAACATAAAAGACAAACTTTTCTTTCAGAACACCTATCTCTGCCGGATGCGGCACATAGTCAATAAATATCCGCTGCCATAGGGGGCGCATGGCAAAGCGCGGTTCTACTGCGGTCTCATCTACGGTAATGCGTGGGACACGAATCACCTCGTTGATATGGGGATAACGAGAGCGCATTTCTGAACGCGCCCGTCCAATCATCGCATAGGAACGAATATTTTCCTTTGTATCACGATAGGAAAGATATGATTCATCCCGTCTATACCCGGTCCCCATACGGCTCCAAACTTGTATATCATAGGCAGTTGCCGGAATTTCTTTTGGAAAAAAATCACGCCGTATCTGCGCATAGTTCTCCCGTCCATTTGGTGAGAAATCGAAACAAAGGAGAAAACCAATGAGAATAGAAGCCAGTGTAATGACGACCATAAATAGTAAAAAAACACTACCTAGAAGAACCCGTCCCCATCCCCTGACACACCGCCCCACAAGGTAGGAAAAAGCTGTACAAAACAACATAACGAGCGCAATCTTGGACGATCCCCACGCATAGAGAAATACGGTACAAAGACTGCCAAGCAGCAAAAATACCGCAGGCGGATTGAGTGCATACAAGTCGTCCCAGACTGCTTTCAGAGCATACACGCCCCCACTAAGGACGCGATCCCTTCGCATGATAATCCCCCCATTCTCTCTATCCCATGTATCATACCACAGGACCATAGAAAGCAAAAGAGACCACCGTACAGGGAGCGGCAGTCTCTTTTGCTTTTTTATACGTGATTTCTATTACACAGCAGCAGCTTCGGGGCCATTCACCTCAATGCCGAACATCTCCATATCATCTTCAACGTTCGTGATCCCACCGATGCCAAAGTTTTCGACGAGAACCTTCGCGACATTCGGGGAAAGGAACGCGGGGAGCGTGGGACCGAGGTGAATATTCTTCACGCCGAGGTGGAGCAGCGCGAGGAGAACGATGACAGCCTTCTGCTCATACCACGCGATGTTGTAGGCAATCGGCAAATCGTTGATATCATCCAGACCAAATACCTCTTTGAGCTTCAGTGCAATGAGTGCGAGTGAGTAGGAATCGTTGCACTGACCGGCATCGAGTACGCGCGGGATACCGTCGATGTCACCAAGATTCTTCTTAATATACTTGTACTTCGCACAGCCCGCTGTGAGGATCACCGTATCCTTCGGCAGTTTCTCCGCGAATTCGCCGTAGTAGTCGCGCGACTTCATGCGGCCA
>CALIBA010000141.1 GCA_938045435.1 uncultured Selenomonas sp. | reverse complement strand
CGACAAGCCGATGCAGGGGATAGAAAAGGAAGCAGAAAAACTGAATCCGGACGATCCAAATGTCTTTGATAAGCTCGGCGAAATCAGCATGAACCTGCTTGCCAAGGAAATAACGAACGCCAAGGTTGAGGGACAGCAGTCCTTTGAGATTGAGGTAACCAAGAACAAGGATACGGGCAAGTGGATGCCCGCCGATGTCGACAAGTTCCAGGAAGACCTCGCGCGCTACATGTTCTTCAAGGGCGGCGACGACTCCATCATGGATGAGATCAAATAGCAGCCTTTTCTCCAGTGTACAAAAACGCCCGACAGCCGTCGGGCGTTTTTGATTGGGGGTTGGATGACAGGGTTTATCTCATAAACGTATAGACTGCAACATTGCTGAAGATCGAGAGGGGTTCTGCCCACACACCGATAATCAGCGTAAAGGCGACGGCGATCACGCCCATTGCGCTTGCGGGGAGCGGCAGGCGCAGGGGCTCCTCCGTCCATTTCTCCCCTTCCTCGACATCGCGGAACATCTCCTTGATGACAAGCAGATAGTAGTAGACGGACATCATCGACATGACAAAGCCTACACCTGCAAGCCAGAGGTAACCTGCGTCAATCGCGGCGGAGAAAATATAGATCTTCCCGACAAAGCCCGCTGTCGGTGGAATGCCCGCCATGGTGAGCAGAGAAACCATAAGGATGCCCGCGGGAAACAGCGATTCCTTGGCGAGTCCGCGCACGCTGTCCATATCTGCATCCCCGCGCTTCATCTCAAGATAGGAAACGGTAACAAATGCACCAACATTGGCAAAGACATAGACCATCGCGTAGAAAAGCACCGCCTTGCCTCCTGCCGCATTCGCTGCAACCATCGCAGTCATTATATAACCTGCCTGTGCAATCGACGAATACGCAAGCATGCGCTTAATATTCGTTTGGCGAAATGCCATGAGATTGCCCCCGATCATTGAGACGCCCGCAAGCACGGCGAGCAGATGCGCCCAGTATACGGATAGAAACGGGAATGCCACAAAGAGAACGCGCAAGAGAATAGCAATGCCCGCTGCCTTTGAGCACATAGCGAGCAGCGCTGTTACGGGTGCAGGTGCCCCCTCATAGACATCCGGTGCCCAGAGGTGAAATGGTATGATGGAGAGTTTGAAGAAAAAACCTGCAAGGATAAAAACCACGCCAATCAGTCCCAGGGAGAGCATAAGTCCAAGTCCCTGCGCGATGTTCTGAAACACCATTGTCCCCGTCATGCCATAGACAAGGCTCATACCGTAAAGCAGCACTGCTGTTGATCCGGAGCCAAAAATGAGATATTTGATGCCTGCCTCTGCCGAAAGTGATGCATCCGTACGGATTGCTGTGAGCGCATAGAACGAAATCGTCATCAGCTCCAGTCCGACAAACGCTGTCATGAGATCGTTCGCCGAGGAAAGGACGCACATGCCGAGCAGCGCAGAGAGCAGGAGCAAGTAAAACTCTCCTCGATGCTGCATAATATGCTCTACATAATCCGCTGCAAATGCAATAGTCAAAAGGACACCGATGATAAATAAGATCTTAAAGAACATCGCGTACCCATCAACAATGTAAAGCCCTGCATAGAAGACCGCTGCACCGCCCTCAGGCGGATACATCCCCACCGCAAGCGCAAGCACTCCCAGTAACCCTGCTGTCGTCAGCCATGCAAGGGAGCTGCGCGGCGCATCCTTTTTCATCACGAGGTCAAAAACAAGCACTGCCGCCATCAATACGGCGATGCCGATTTCAATGGAGATCGCTGCAAAATTCATATGCTGCATCATCAGTCTCCACCCCCTAAAATCGTTGGCGCATCCTGAATGATTTCAAAGAATGGCGTAAGTGGTGCGACCCCTGTGTCTACAACATTCATCAAAAGACCAGGGAATACGCCAAGACCGACGAGAACGATGCCAAGCACAACGAGCGGCGCAATATCAAGCTGCCTTGCATCCGATATATTTACAAGCTGTGCGCGCTCCTGACCAAACAGGACATGTGCGAGCATCCGCAGAATGTAGAAGGCCGTGAACACAATGCCGGAGATTGCAAGAACAGCAAGTACAGGATAGGTTCCCATCACGCCAACAAAAATCGTAAACTCCGGAACAAAACCGATGAGCCCGGGCAGACCAAGCGAGCAAAGTCCTGCAAGCATAAATCCGACCGTGATGTGCGGCATAGAATGCGCAAGCCCACGCACCTTCTCCACGCTGCGCAGACCTGTCTTTTCATATACGTAGCCAACCTGTGAGAAAAAGAGTGCAAGCATGATGCCATGTGCTACCATATAGGCAACCGCACCGCTGATGCTGATAGCGTTCAGCGCCGCAAAACCGAGCAGGACATAGCCCATATGAGATACAGAGGAATATGCAATCATATACTTAATATCGCGCTGCGCAAGTGCAATATAGGAGGCGTAGATAACGCCCACTACCGCGAGTATCGCAATAACAGGCGCCCAGAACTTGGCTCCAAGCGGCAGAATAAAAAGCCCTATGCGGATGAGTGCATAGCCTCCAACCTTTTTCAGTACCCCCGCATTGATCATAGAAATTGCCGTCGGTGCCTCTGAATAGCTATCAGGCGACCAGATGTGCAGCGGGAACATGGAAAGATGTGCCCCAAATCCAATGAGCAGCAGGAAGAATGCCGTCACCTGCACCTCCCACGAAATATACCCCATAAGCGAGGCAGCTGCAAGCGCCGCAAAGTCGAATGTCCGCATCCCCGCATCATACGCACTCACATAGAGCAAAAGTACTCCGAGAAGCATGAAGGCGGAACCAATCAGCAGGAAAATCGTCATCTTCATTGCCGCATGCTCCTTTGAGACACGCTCCGACGAGCCCCAAATGAGCACCATGAGATACGCAGGAATTACGACCATCTCACAGAGCACGAGGAAGAAAAAGAGATCCCGTACGAGGAACGATCCTGAAACACCCGCAATCACAATGAGCAGGAGAACAAAATATTCTTTGACCCGCTTCTCGATGTTCCACGAGCTGAATACGGTGGCAAGCCCCACGACACTGGAAAGAAGCAGCATGGGCAGTGATATACCGTCCACGCCCAGAGAATATGCCACCCCAAGATCTGTGATCCATGGGATGTATTCCGTATACTGCATTCCCCCGCGCACCATATCATAGTCCGCATAGACAAAGAGCGTGAGAAACGTTACACCTGTCATGGCTAGTGCAGAGAGTCGCCGAATCGCATCGTGCAGCCGCCCCGGCAGCAGCGTGATGATGAACGCTGCTGCAAGCGGTGTGAGGAGAATGAGCGACAAAATTGGAAGCCTCATCACTTCAGCCCACCTCCCCAGTATGCAATGACCTGCACTGCCCAGTAGAGCGCATAGCACAGGAGAATCAGAGCACCCGCATAAAATATAACAACATAGCGCTGTGCCTGCCCATTCGCGGACTCCGTGAGAAGATCACTCGTAGTGAGCGCATAGGCACCAAGCCCATACATCGCACCGTCGAAAATATTTTCATCAATCCACTGCAGGATGCGTGCCGTGCCATAGACGAACCTCTCACGAAAATAATCATAGCATTCATCGATATAGAATCTATGATAAACCACCTTATAAAGAAATCCGAAGCTTCTCTGCTGCATGACCGCACGAAATTTATGTCTTCCGTAAATCTGATACGCTGCGGCAAAGGCTGTAAGTGCGAGCACTGTGCTCGTCCCTGCGACGGCATAGTCCATCGACATATGATGCGGAATACCCGCATGGATCCAAAGAGAGAACCCACCAAAATAGCCCCATATACCGCTCACAAGTGTAAGCAGTGCAAGAATTACCAGCGGCCAACGCATATATGCGTCTACCTCATGTGCCTCGTACGGACTGCGGCTTTCACCAAGAAATGCCACAATGAGGAGCCGCGCCATATAAAATGCAGTTAAAAAGGAGGTTCCCATCGCCATGATATAAAGCGGTGTACTCGCGTGCAGAACTGCCGCAAGAATCTCATCCTTTGAAAAAAATCCGGACAGCGGCGGAATCCCGGAAATTGCAAGTACGCCAATCACCATCGCAGCAAAGGTCAACGGCATCTTTTTCCATAGACCACCCATTTTCGTAATATCTGCTTCCTCATGCAGGACGTGCATGACAGCACCTGCACATAGAAAGAGCATTGCCTTGAAAAACGCATGTGTCATGAGATGAAACATAGAAGCAGAGAATGCTCCCACACCGACTGCCATCATCATATAGCCGAGCTGACTGATGGTCGAATACGCAAGCACCGCCTTGAACCGCCGCTGCGTGACGGCAATGACCGCGGCAAAGAGTGCTGTAAAGGCACCCAGCCCTGCAATAAAATCCATCACCACGGGCGATTCACTAAAGATAAAGAAGGCGCGCGCGACGAGAAAAACACCCGCTGCGACCATCGTCGCCGCATGGATGAGTGCTGATGTGGGTGTCGGTCCCTCCATCGCATCGAGCAGCCAAACGTGGAGCGGGAACTGCCCCGATTTTCCGATAGGTCCCATAAAGAGGAGCAGCCCAATAACGGTCAAAAACCCCGTCCCTGCAAGGAGAACATAGGACGGTACAAGCATGCGCAGCTCGATAAAGTCCATCGTACCAAATGTGATTTGAACGAGCAGAATGCCGAGCAGCATGCCGAAATCACCGATGCGCGTCGTGATGAACGCCTTCTTCGCCGCCTCATACGCAGAAGCCTTTTCATAATAAAAGCCGATCAGCAAATAGGAGCAAAGCCCGACCCCCTCCCAGAACACATAGAGCTGGAGGAAATTGACCGAAGCGACAAGCCCAAGCATCGCCGCCGAGAACAGCGAGATGAACGCAAAGAATCGCCCCATGCCCGCCTCATGATCCATATAGCTGACCGAGTAAATATAGACAAGCAAGGAAACGAGTGTCACAATGACGAGCATCATCGCCGTCAGTGGGTCAATGAGCACACCCATCACAATCTCCACGCCGCCAACCTTGGCCCAAAGTGTCTTCATCACATAGGGATCGCTCATCGTGATCTGATTATTCATAACAGCAAGTGCAACGACCACAGAGAACACGAATGCAAGCGACATCATACAGACTGCAATTGCCGCCGAAAGTTTCTTCTCCCTGCGTGTAAACGCCCCGATGATGAGAAATGCAAGCGCCGGAAACAGGGGAATCAGATAGGCATGCGTCAGTGCAAATGTAAACATATCTCTCCCCTAATCTCTAAGTGCATCCACTTCATCCACATTCGTCGTAAAGCGAAGCCTATACAGACGGAATGCGAGCGCGAGCCCGACGGCAATCTCCGAAGCTGCGACCGCAACCGAAAAGAGTGCCATCAGCTGCCCCTCCGTATTGTGCGCGTAGAAGCGGTCAAATGCAATGAGGTTAATATTGACTGCATTCAGCATAAGCTCCACGCACATCAAAATGGGAATGATGCCGCGCCGCGTGAGAAGCCCATAAAGACCAATGCAAAAGAGCACGGCTGCAAAAACGAGCAAATCCGTAAGTCCAATCATGCCGCATCTCCTCCTCTGGCAAGAACAAGTGCACCGACCATCGCGGCGAGCAACAATACTGCCACAATCTCAAACGGCAGCACATATGTCCCAAGCATCAGCCGCGCGATCTCCTGTGCCCCTGTCGGTGCGGCAAGTGCCCCGCCCGGCAGAGGCGCAATAGAAATACCAAGAGCTATGAGAAAGAAAAAGATGCCTGCGAGCATCCCCGCCACGATGCGTCGAAAGAGTTTCTGCGACGGATTGGACTGCGCCATCGAGTCGCGCCGCGTCAGCATGATTGCCATGACGATGAGGACAGCGACCGCCCCACTGTAGACCATCAGCTGCACCGCACCGAGAAACTCCGCTCCGATAGAAAAGTAAATCGCCGCGACACCAATGAAGGAGAGCACGAGGAACAACGCACTGTGCACTACATTCGGCGAAAGAACGACACCGAGCGCACCGATGACCGTCACCGCTGCGAGGAAATAAAAAATGATGCTCATGTCGTCCCTCCTTCCCGCGTATTCGTCTCCCCCTCTGCTGCTTTGGTTTCAGCAGAAGGATTTTCCGTTGATCCCACTTCTGCTGCCGGTTTTTTCGCCGCAGCTTTTTCGGCTTCGGCTTTCGTTCTTTCCTCTGCCTCGGCTTTTGCCTTTGCTGCAGCTTCTTTCTGTGCCTTTTCCTCCGCTGCCTGAACCTCAACCTGTGCGAGGAACTCGGCGAGATCAGCGCGATCTGCATCCGTCATCGCGTCGTGGGTCATCGTCTCCTTGCTCCACGTGGAGATGGCATAATCCTTGTCCCACACAAGCGTCTTTACCGGACAGACCTCCACGCAGAGATTACAATAGAGACAGCGTCCGGATTTATGAATATAGTACTGCATATGACGCTTCTTCTTCGCATCCTGTACAATCGTCAGATCCAGCGCCTTGTTTGGGCACGCATTCGCGCACATGGAACACCCGATGCAGACACGCCAATCCATCGCGAGATTGCCTCCACGGAAATTATCCGTCATTGGAAGTTTTTCTTCCGGGTAACAGAACGTCTCCTTCTTGCCCCAAAGATGCTTCCATGTGACGCTCATGCCTGTTAATAGCCCTTTTCCAAACACGTGAGCACCCCCTAAACGATGCTGAATATATACATACCAACCCCGGTGAGGAAAACATTGAGAATAGAGAGTGGCACGAGTACCTTCCAGCCGAATATCAGTATCTGATCCACACGCGTGCGTGGGAACGTCCAACGCAGCCACATGATAAACAGCACCATAAGGAGCGCTTTGCCCCCGAACCAGACAAAGCCCGGCAAAAATAAAGGTCCGCTGTACCCGCCGAGGAAGAATGTTGTCGCGAGAATCGCCGCCGTGAGGAGGTTCGCATACTCCGCGAGAAAGAACAACGCCCAACGCATCCCCGAATACTCGGTAAACGGCCCTGCGATGATCTCTGACTCGCCCTC
Source organism: uncultured Selenomonas sp. (assembly GCA_938045435.1). GTDB lineage: Bacteria > Bacillota > Negativicutes > Selenomonadales > Selenomonadaceae > Centipeda. Next base: position 21,447 of record CALIBA010000141.1, on the reverse strand, counting down.
CACGAGATCAAACGGCGTGCGGTTCGTCTCAGCGACAACCGCAATCAAAAAGATTATAAACGCAAGCGGCTGTATAAAGATGAACCAGCCCGTGTTTGCCTGCATCTGCACAATATCATCGAGACGAAGCGAGCCGGTCAGCATGATGACGCCAAGGAGTGAAAAGAGCAGCGGAGCCTCATAGCTGAGCATCTGTCCGACAATGCGCATCCCGCCGATGAACGAATACTTATTGTTGGACGCATAACCGCCCATGAGAAAGGGCAGCACCGCCTGTCCCGTAACGGCGAATAGGAGAAACACCCCTACGTTTACATCTACGAGTACCGCGCCCGCGTCGAACGGGAAGAAAGCGTAAGCAAGCGCCGCAGGCACAAAGAGCAGCGCGGGAGAAAGTACCCAGACCGCCTTGTCCGCACCTGCGGGCATAATATCCTCCTTGCTCATGAGTTTCAGCATATCCGCAACGGGCTGCAGCAGTCCAAACCTGCCGCCCACGCGATTGGGACCGATGCGCACCTGGATAAATGCACAGATCTTGCGCTCGGTGTACGTGAATACAATTGCCGCCATTGAGATGATGCCAAGGAGCGCCGCAATACCGACAAATGTTAATACGAGATCTACAACAAGCGAAATGGGGACGATAGAATAGATCATTTCGCGCAGCACATGCGCGAGGGATGCCAGCAGGGATTGTTCCATCATTTGCCTCCCCCCTCAACAGTCCACTTCACCCATGATGGGGTCAATGGAGGAATACGCAGCAACCGAATCGCCGATGAGCATGCCGCGGCACATGGCATCAAGCCCCTGCATATTGACAAACGAGGGACGGCGGATGTGGATGCGGTACGGCTTTGTTGTGCCGTCGCTCACGATGTAAAAGCCCAGTTCCCCGCGTGTGCCCTCTGTACGGCTGAACACCTCACCCTTGGGCGGCTTGATGATCTTGGGTACCTTGCCCATGAAATCACCCTCCGGCAGTCCATCGACTGCTTGGCGGATAATCTTCGCGCTCTCTGTAATCTCGTTCAGCTTAACGATATAGCGATCCCAGTTATCGCCGTTCTTCCCGATGGGGACATCGAAATTGAACTCATCATAGACACTGTAACCATCTACCTTGCGCAGGTCAAAGGCAAGCCCCGTCGCACGCAGATTGGGCCCTGTCATATGACAGCGGAGCGCCTCCTCTGTCGTCATTGATGAAACACCAACGATACGACGCACAAAGATCTCATTGCCCGTCAGAAGGCGATTGTACTCATCGAGAAATAGTGGAACCTCATCGAGAAACGCGTGTATCATGACAGCAGCCTCCGGTGTGAGATCTTCCTTTACTCCTCCGATGCGGATGTAGTGAAATGTCTGGCGTGCCCCGCAGACGAGGTTGAAAATGTCGAGAATCTTCTCCCGGTCGCGGAAACAGTACAGCATACCTGTGGAGGCGCCCAGATCATTGGCAAGCGTCCCAATGAAAATCAGATGACTGTTGATGCGGTTCAGCTCTGCCATGATGACGCGGATATACTCTGCACGCCGCGTCGTCTCAATCCCTGCCAGCTCCTCGACCGCAAGCGCATAGCCAAAGTTGTTGTTCATCGCAGAAACGTAGTCGAGGCGGTCTGTATACGGAAGCCCCTGCACATATGTCCGATCTTCGAGCAGCTTTTCAATGCCGCGATGGAGGTAGCCCATAATGGGCGTCGCCTTGACGATGCGCTCGCCGTCGAGTTCGAGCTGCACTTGCAAGACCCCATGCGTTGATGGGTGCTGCGGTCCCATATTCAGCGTATAGGTTTCGGTTCTCGGCATCAAAACGCCTCCTTCTGTATGCGTGGGATCGTTGGCGGAGGCGGCGGAACAAAATCCTTTCGCAGCGGATGCCCGACAAAATCGTCACGGTGGAACACGCGCCGAAGATCGGGATGTCCCGTGAATGAGATTCCCATAAGGTCATAGACCTCGCGCTCCTCGAATGATGCGCCCGGAAATACCGCCGTCGCAGACGGAACAATCGGGTTCTCATGCGGGAGCTGCACCTTAACCGTCAGCCAGTGCATGGGCACGGGTGCGAAGAGATGATAGACCATCTCAAAGCGATCCTTCCAGTCCACTGCTGTCAAATTCTCCATGCGTGTCAGCTGCAGCACACTGTCATCGCGCAGGAACGTCAGTAGCGCGATAAGCTCGTCCGCTCCAATATAGAGCACAGGACGCTCTGCCTCTGCATCATACTCCGCATTTGGAAAGGCGCGCTTGATGCCGGCGAGCACGTCCGGAGATACATAGTTCTTCTTCATGCGTTCACCGCCTTCTTTGCCGCCTGCTCCGCCCAGTATGTACGCTCGGCCACAACGCGCTCAGGATGAAGAATCTTCTCACGCAGCTTTAGCATACCGTCCATCAGTGCCTCAGGGCGCGGCGGACAGCCCGGGATATAGACGTCCACCGGCAGCAGCTCGTCCACGCCGGGCACGACTGCATAGGAGTCCGCAAATGGACCGCCTGCAATCGTGCATGCCCCCATGGCGATGACGTATTTCGGTTCCGGCATCTGCTCATAGAGACGTACAATCGGCTCTGCCATCTTCCATGTCAGCGTTCCCGCAACGATGAGGAGATCCGCCTGCCGTGGACAGGGTCTAAACACCTCGTACCCAAAACGCGCCAGATCGAACCGCGCCGTCGCCGTGCTCATCATCTCAATCGCGCAGCAGGCAAGCCCTGATGAGAGCGGCCAGATGGAACTTGCATGTGCCCAGCGCAGAAGCTGGTCGAGCTTAATGACAAAGACATTTTGCCGCAGGCTCTCAGGGACGCGCTCCGCTATCTCCATGTCAGATCCCCCTTTCGCCACGCATAACCGAGCCCAAAAGACAGCAGCCCGACAAACACAAACATCTCGATGAGTGCAAACAGTCCAAACATCCGAAACTCCACCGCCCACGGATAGAGGAATACCGTCTCAATGTCGAATACAATAAAAAGCAGCGCGTAGAGGAAATATCCCGCGCGGAACCGCACATACGGCGAGCCAATTGAATCGACACCACACTCATAGGGGATGTACTTTTGCGGAGTCGGCTGCTTCGGCTGAAGCAGGAATGCCGGTCCAAGCGCCATCACAGGAAAAAACAGCGCCACCAAAAGATAAATCCCCAGACTCCCATACTCTCCCATAGCACAGACCTTCTTCATATTAAATTATAAAATAAATACATAGAAAAAATAAATAATCAGAAACAATAAATCTAAGATAAAAAATATATGCCAAAGGCAATCACTCTATATGAAATTTATAGTTGTTGGCAGATCTAATAAAATCTATGTATAATATACCCCAAGTCCCACTTTTTGACAAGGTGCGAAATAAAATATAGTTCCCTATATCAAGGTTCGCCCATCCTCACCTCTGCTATTTGAAAGATAGGGATTTTCCTGTTATAATCATAGTCGATTGGAGAGAATATATGGATTGCAACCGCAACAATTTCTCCATTTCCTAAAGGAGTTTTTTCAGCATGCTGTTACACCGTAAATCCGTCGAGCTGCTCGCTCCCGCCGGTACATGGGATGCCATGACGGCAGGAATCGAGGCGGGCGCAGATGCCGTCTACCTCGGCGGCAAACATTTCAATATGCGGCTCCACGAGGGCGACTTTAACTTTGATGACAAACGGCTGAAGGAAGCCGTTGACTACGCGCATACACACGGCGTACATCTCTACATTACATTGAACAATCTCATCAGCAACGAGGAACTCCCCGCACTGCGGGACTACCTTTCCTATCTCAGTGAGATCCGTCCGGATGCGATTCTCGTACAGGACTTTGCCGTGCTCGAACTTGTGCACGAAATGGGCATCACAATCCCCCTGCATACGTCCGTCATGATGAACACGCACAATGAACACGCCATCGAAAAACTCAAGGAGTATGGCATCACGCGCATCGTCGTCGGCAGAGAGATGACGCTCTCCGAGCTTGCACTCTTTCGCGTGCGCACGGGCATCGAGGTGGAATACTTCATGCACGGCGATATGTGCATCTCCGAGAGCGGGCAGTGCATCCACTCCGGGGTGCTCTTTGGTCAAAGCGGCAACCGCGGCCGCTGCATGAAGATTTGCCGATGGCCGTTCGCGCTCATCAACGAGGAGACAGGTGCCGTGCTCGATGCGGACAGCCCGGGTCCCTATAAGCTCGCACTCAAAGACATGTGCATGTACCGCTCCATCCCGGAGCTGATCCAGGCGGGCGTCCATTCTTTCAAAATCGAAGGCCGCATGCGCTCTCCCACTTTTATCGCCCGTCTCGTCTCCACCTATCGCAAAGCGATTGATGCCTACATTGCCGACCCAAACGGCTATGCAACAGACGAGGAAGGGTGGCGCACACTCTATGAAAACCGCGTGCGCGACTACACGACGACATTCGCTTTTGGGCAGCCAACTGCCATTGACATCGGCATGACGGGCGAGCGTGAACCGCGTTTCTTCAGCCAGGCAATCGAGGAGGCGGGCTTTGCGGACGATGTGCTGCGCGCGGAGCCTCCCATAGAAAAAGGGAACACACCCTGCCGCCATCTGAGTGTGCGCGTTGGCACAACGGAGGCTGCACGCGCAGCGATCGAGAGCGGCGCGGATACGATTTACGTCGGCGGCGAAGCATTCCGCCCCCACCGCCCGTGGAAACTCCGCGACTACGAGGAAATCATCCGCTGTGCCGCAGGGCGTACGCGTGTCGTGGTCAATACGCCACGCACAACCATGCGCCGAGAATGCGGCGAGTTGGAGCAGTTCTTTACCGCACTTGACACGATGCCCGTCGATGGCATCATGGTCGGCAATCTTGGCACACTCAAGCTCGCCAAAACACACACGAAACTCCCCATCCAAGCAGATCATTCCTTCAACCTATTCAATCACCTCGCTGCATCCTTCCTCAAAAAGAATGGGATGACAATGGCAACGGCTTCCTATGAGCTCTCCTTCCAGCAGCTGCGCGAGATTGTCGAAAACGCCGTACTGCCGATCGAGGTGGTCGTGCACGGCGCATATGAGTCCATGATCTGCGATTACAATTTCCCCGCAATGTCACTGCCGAATTACAATGCACTGTCGGAACCTGAACTGATGGACGTCCACTATGCCTTTCGTGATGAGGCGGGCGGTGTGCACGCCATCCGTATCGATCAGTATGGACGCAACCACATCTACTTTGCCAAAGATCTCTGCCTTTATCCCTATCTCGAAAAATTGAACGGCCTTGCCTCCTATCGCATCGAGGCACAGGACTACACGGCAAAGGAAACTGCGGAGATCGTCCGTATCTACCGCGCAGCACTCGACCGGCTCGCAGCGGGCGGAGACGGCTGCCACGCAGCCGATTTTGAGCGGCTCAAGGAAATCTCTCCCCGCCCGCTCGGCATCGGCACCTATCGTTTCCGCCAGAGCAGAAATTCTATTTGAAACAGAAAGTGTACTCTATACATGGGAACCATCTCCCCAAACGAGAAAGCATACATTGGCCCCAACGCCATCCTTGAAAAAAAATCAAAATATATTATGCCCTGCCTCGGTCATTTTTACAGCCAGCCGCGGCAAATCGTGCGTGGCGAGATGCAGTACCTCTATGACAGCGACGGCAGGAAATATCTTGACTGCTTCGCCGGCGTTTCCGTCATCAACTGCGGTCACTGCAACCCAGAGATCAACGCCGCTGTTGCAGAGCAGCTGAACACGCTCCAGCACGTCTGCAACATCTACCTCACAGAGAATTTCGTAAATCTTGCCGAGCAGCTTGCGCACGTAACGCCGGGAAACCTCCAAAAGAGTTTCTTCTGTTCCACTGGTACAGAGGCGAACGAGGGCGCTGCACTCCTTGCCCAACTTGCAACTGGCAGCAGTGAGTTCATCGCATTGCGTGGGGGCCTGCATGGGCGAACAAAACTCACGATGAGCCTCACCGGCATCTCGATGTGGCGCACCGATCCTACCCCCGTCGGCGGCATTCATTTTGTTCGCAGTCCCTACTGCTACCGCTGTCCGATGAAGCTCTCCCCCGCCTCCTGTGGTCTTGCCTGCGCAAATGAGATCGAGGAAACCATCAAAACTGCAACCACGGGACATCCCGCCGCCTTTATCGCCGAGAGTATACAAGGCAATGCAGGCATCATCGTCCCGCCGAAGGGCTACTTCAAACGCGTCAAGGAAATTCTCGATCACTACGGTGTACTTTTCATCGCGGACGAGGTGCAGACGGGATTCGCACGCACAGGAAAGATGTTTGCAATTGAGCATTTTGACATAGTCCCTGACATTATGACAATGGCAAAGGCGCTCGGCAACGGTGCCCCGATCAGTGCATTCATTGCAACACCAGAGATTGCTGATACCTATACAAAACCCGGCGCCTCAACGCTTGGCGGCAATCCCGTCTCCACGACAGCAGGGCTCAGCGTGCTTCGCTATATAAAGGAACATGACCTGATCGGCCGCGCTGCGCAGCGCGGCAGACAGCTGCGTACAGGACTGGAAGAACTCCAAAAATGCCATCCCATCATCGGCGATGTACGCGGGCTCGGCCTGATGGTTGGTGCTGAGTTTATCCACGCAGACACCTCGCCCGCCGCAGCAGAACTCGATGCCGTACTTGAGGCACTGAAAGACCGCGGCTATATTGTCGGTAAGAATGGTATTGGCCGTAATGTTATGGCATTTCAGCCGCCGCTTATCATCACAGAGAGTGACATAAACGATGTGCTGAATGCTTTGGAACTGGTTCTAACCGAGAAAGGCTTCTAGGTAAAGAGGTATAACATGGCAAAACGATTTTATGAACTCACGGTCGCAGGCTGCACGCGTACTCTTTCCATCCTCAACCTCAATGAGCATCTTGCAATTGCAGGATTCGTCATGCTCGGCGATGTTGAACTCTGCACAAACTGCGCACGCGCACTTGCGAAAAAGATTCCTACAGGTACCGAGATCATCATGACCGCCGAGACCAAAGGCATCCCACTCGCAGCAGAACTAGCACGCCAACTCGACATGCCATACTACGTCACAGCGCGTAAATCCGTCAAAGCGTATATGGAAGATCCCATCTGGGTCGAGGACGAATCCATTACGACAATGGGCAAACAGAAACTCTATCTCATGAATACCGACATCGCGCGCATTGCTGAACGCAAGGTACTCCTCCTCGACGATGTCATCAGCACGGGCGGTTCCATGACCGCACTCTCCGCCCTCGCCGCGAAAGCAGGTGGGCAGGTCATTGGACAGGCAGCAGTGCTCGCCGAGGGCGATGCTGCCAAACGGACAGACATCATCTTTCTCGAATCCCTTCCGCTCTTTGCAGCGGAGTAAACAGCCATGCCATCTTGGCACACATTTTCTGCACGAATCTGGCATGCTTCATTTTATCCGTGTTTCCTAGAGAGGCAGGCTTCCTTGCATCAATATCTCTTCTACGTCGGCGACTTTCCCATCCGCGCCTATGGGGTTGTCATCTCCCTCTCCATCCTGCTCGCGGCGGGCGTCGCCTATTTCCTTGCAAAAGCAGACGGCCGCGGCTACGAAAAGTATATCCCCGATATTGGCATCTACTGCGGCATCGCAGGCCTTCTCGGGGCACGTCTATGGGATGTGTTTTTCTTTGACTGGGACTACTACCAGCACCATCTGACCGAACTGCTGAATGTCTGGCAGGGCGGCATGGCGATTCAGGGCGGCATATTCCTCGGTGTGCTCGTCGGCATCTGTTACAGTGAACGAAAAAAACTCGATACCGTACATTTCCTCGATATTGTTGCTCCCGCCCTCATCCTTGGGCAGGCACTGGGGCGCTGTGCCAATCTCCTCAATGGAGATGCATTCGGTGCACCGACAGGCAGCAGCTTTGGCATTCTCTACCCTGAAACCACACTTGCGCACCATACCTACGGTGCGCAGCCGCTCTGGCCGGCAGAGGTCTGGGAGGGGCAGCTTGACATCGTTATCTTCGCCCTCCTGCTGATCTTTCGCGCCCGCGGACATGCGCGTGGGCAGTGCTTCGCCCTCTATGTCATGCTCTACAGTCTCGTGCGCTTTGCCCTTGAGTATCTGCGCGGCGATTACACAGAGAAATACCTTAATCTCTTTACCAGTGCGCAGATGACAAGTCTCGCCTTCGGTATTGCCGCACTCACCATATTCCTTTGGCTCGGTCTGCGAAAAGATCCTGCCCCACAGCCTGCCGCTGATGCGGCCCTCGGTCAACACAAAAAACATAAACGCCGAAAATAAAATCCTAACATAAATTTAGGAGGATGCGCCATGCACAAAGCAATCGTTGTGGTAGACATGCAGAACGACTTTATTGACGGGGCACTCGGAACAAAGGAGGCACAGGAGATGTTGCCGCGCATGGTAGAAAAGCTCGCGGCTGCACGTGCAGAGGGAACAGCACTCATCTTTACGATGGATACACACGAAGCAGATTATCTCACGACGCAGGAGGGGCGGAACCTCCCAGTAGAGCACTGCATCCGCAATACAGCTGGGTGGCAGATCGCGGACACATTGCAGCCCTTTGTGCGGGAGGCGGCAGCCGTCATCGAGAAGCCCTCATTCGGTTCGACCAAACTCCCTGCCGCCCTCGCAAATTATAACGAAATAGAACTTGTTGGTCTATGCACCGACATCTGTGTCATCTCTAACACACTCCTCCTAAAGGCATTCTATCCAGAGAAAAGAATCGCCGTCGATGCTTCCTGCTGTGCAGGTGTCATGCCCGAGAGCCATATGAACGCGCTGAAGGCAATGAAGATGTGTCAGGTAGAAGTGTACTGAGCTGGATGCTGCTATGCAAGATTGTACGGCATCTCTTTTTTATGATTGCATAATGTATAAATCGTCTTCTCATACAAAAAGCTGCGGCAAAATATGTCGCAGCTTTTTGTAATCGTGTCTATATTCTTATTTTTGCCCACCATCCACATGCGCATAGAAATCATCTCTAACCACAGTAGAATAGAATGTACCAAAGTCCCAATTCTGAACACCATAGAATTTTATGTGATACGCCGTATTCACGGGAGATTTCTGCACTGCAAAATCCCTGTACCATAAAAATACTCAGCGCGAAGATAAAAAGTATCTTCTTCATAATTCTTTTACTCCTATTTTCACTTATAAACCAAAACAAAAATCCTATAGTAATTATATATATATACTGTCAATAATTTTATATGATTTTTTCTTTCCATAAAATAAAAAAGCTGTCATAAAGCAATAATTTCCTTTATGACAGCTTTGAACTTGAGTCCTATCCTTACTTCAACGCATACCCATTGTGATACATCTTATCCTGCTCTTTGCGTACCTGATAGAGCTGGGTGGAGGTATCGAGATCGACCATGTCAAGGGTGAGGAGGGTGCCTTTCTTGACATCACACTTCATACGTGTATTCTTATTGACGAGCGCATAGACAACATAGCCCTTCTCATAGGTTTCCTGCGCCGTTGCGATGGAGCCGTAGGTGGTGTAACCACCAATACCGTCGATGGTTTCACCCGCCTTTAAGTCACGCTTGGCGACGGCAATGCATTCACTGACGGGGCCATCCAAGGGGATGATGGTCGGCTCGCCGTCAATGACAATTTTCGCAACGGTAAGCGGCGTCTCAAGATTACAGAGGTGATAGGGGCGATAGAGTGTCCATAGGGGGCCTGGCCCCATACTGTGATACCCCATCTGGTAGGCGATCTCCTCATTCTGTGTGGTGACTGTGACAAAGACACCAGGTGCAATGCCGTTGACATACTCGACAACACCATGCTTGCTGAGAATGCCGCCATCTTTTTTGAGCTTAAAAATTTCATTGAGCTCAGCACAACGATCCTTTGGCGAAGCGGAAGGACCATGCCCACCGATCACATCGGGGATAAGTCCCGTCGCATTCGACATGGCTGTCATCTCGACCATGGTTTTCGTGCCATCTTTAAAGGATGTGAGCATGCGTGGGCTCATCTTACGGCGTGTCGCTTCCTCAAGTACGGTGTCGGGGTTACAGTCATAGTCGAGTTTGTTGTTCTTGCCCTTGCCCATGACCTTGACATCCATCCCCATCGCGCGCGCAAAGGAGTAAAGTTCCATCACAGCGCCCGGTTCATCACCCGCAGAGCCAGTATAGACAACGCCGTTCTTGTCGCCCAGCTTTTTGAGATAGCTGCCGATGACAACATCTGTCTCGACATCCATCATAACAACATGCTTCTTGTTATTCATAGAGTCGATTGCGATCTTGACACCAACCTCAGGTACCCCCGTCACGTCGATCGCAACATCAACGAGATTTGCCTGTGCGATGAAGTCTGAATTCTCGGTCGCCACGAATTTACCCTGCTCCATGTATCGGTTCGCCTCTTCGAGCGTCTTTGCCACAGCGATCTCCTCATCACTGATGCCGGCATAGTGGAACGCATTGATGACGTTGTCGAACTTAATATCTGAAACGATGGCCGGCATAATCCCCTTCATCAGTGCCATTTGCGTGACCATGCCACGCCCCATCTGCCCTGCGCCGACAATACCTGCACGGATGATTTTGCCTTCTTCCTCACGCTTTGCGAGTTTTTTGTCCATATTCAGCATGACGAAACTCCTTTCGCTCACCCATCGGTGAGGCTGCTTCATTTACAATTCGGAATAAGTATATCATTGTCATTCTATTTTTACAATATCACGCATACTGAATTTGCGTAAATATCATAATAAAAAAGAAGCATGTCTCCCACAATGGGAAACATGCTTTTCTTCATTTGAATATATGACCGCAGCAAAGACGCACTTACATCATGCCGCCCATACCGCCCATGCCCGGCGCACCCGCCGGCATCGGAGCCTCCGGCTCCGGCTTATCCGTGACGAGTGTCTCCGTCGTCAAGACCATTGCCGCGATGGATGCCGCATTCTGCAGGGCAGAGCGCGTGACCTTCGCAGGATCCACGATGCCTGCACCAATCATATCAATGTAGGTGTTCTCGAGGGCGTTAAAGCCGATGCCATCGCCTGCCTTCTTCACGGTATCAACGACTACAGAACCTTCAAGGCCTGCGTTCTCCGCAATCTGGCGGACAGGTGCCTCAATGGCACGCTTTACGATGTCAATACCTACCTTCACATCGCCATCTGCCTTGATCTTGTCGAGTGCCGGCAGGATGTCGATGTACGTCGTGCCGCCGCCGGCAACGATGCCTTCCTCAACGGCTGCGCGTGTCGCATTCAGTGCATCCTCGACGCGGTACTTCTTATCCTTCATCTCGACTTCCGTCGCAGCGCCAATCTCAACGACTGCTACGCCGCCCGCGAGCTTTGCAAGACGCTCCTGGAGCTTCTCACGGTCAAAGTCGGAAGTCGTCTCTGCAATCTGCTTTTTAAGCTGCTCAACACGTGCGGAGATCTGCTTCTTGTCCCCTGCACCGTCCACGATGGTCGTCTCCTCCTTTGAGGAACGTACCTGACGTGCACGTCCAAGATCCTCCAGCGTCACGCTGTCGAGTTTGCGTCCAAGTTCCTCACTGATGACCGTACCGCCTGTAAGGATTGCAATGTCCTCAAGCATTGCCTTGCGGCGGTCGCCAAAGCCCGGTGCCTTCACAGCGAGTGCCTTGAACGTGCCGCGGAGCTTATTGACAACGATCGTCGCAAGCGCCTCACCATCAAGATCCTCCGAGATGATGACGATCTGCTTGCCCTGCTTTACGACCTGCTCTAAGACAGGCAGGATGTCGGCAACTGCCGAGATCTTGCGATCCGTGATAAGCACATACGGATCATCCATAACGGCTTCCATCTTCTCCGTGTCCGTCACCATGTAAGGAGAGATATAACCGCGATCGAACTGCATCCCCTCGACAACCGAGAGGTTCGTGTCCATGGACTTAGACTCCTCGACCGTAATAACGCCGTCCTTGCCCACCTTCTCCATTGCCTCAGCAATGAGGTCACCGACCTCGCTGTCGCCGGAGGAGATTGCTGCGACCTGTGCGATTTTTGCCTTGGTCTCGACCTTCTGCGCCTTGCTCTTGATTTCCTCGACGAGCGTCTTGACCGCAAGCTCGATGCCCTTCTTAACGATCATGGGGTTCGCGCCCGCAACAACATTGCGCATTCCCTCTTGGATCATCGCCTGTGCAAGGAGTGTCGCCGTTGTCGTTCCGTCGCCCGCAATGTCGTTCGTCTTGGTCGCAACTTCCTTGACGAGCTGTGCGCCCATGTTTTCAAATGGATCCTCAAGCTCAATATCGCGCGCAATCGTCACGCCGTCATTTGTGATGGTCGGAGCGCCGTACTTCTTATCGAGAACAACGTTACGGCCTTTGGGCCCGAGTGTAACTTTCACCGCGTTTGCGAGCGCATCCACACCGCGGCCAAGTGCGCGGCGTGCCTCTTCGTCAAACAGAATCTGCTTTGCCATATAGATTGCCTCCCAAATTACTTGTTTTTATCTATTAGAGAATCGCCAGTATATCGCTCTCGCGGACAACGAGATAATCCTTCTCGTCTACCTTGACTTCCGTTCCGGAATACTTCGAGAATACGACCCCGTCGCCAACTTTAACTTCCATCTCGGCGCGCTGTCCATTATCGAGCAACTTGCCCGTTCCAACAGCTACGACCTTGCCCTTCTGCGGCTTCTCCTTTGCCGTATCGGGGAGCACAATGCCGCTCGCCGTTGTGACATCGCTCTCCGCAACCTCAATGACAACACGTTCGCCCAATGGCTTAATCATAGTATCTGCCTCCTAGTTTTCATTTCTATCTCTGTCCTGTTAGCACTCTCAAAGTCTGAGTGCTAACTTACGGTGTCTATAGTAATCTATTTAAGTCAAAAAGTCAATAGGTTTTTATAAAAAGTCAAAAAAACAGTTTTAATTTGAAATACACCGCCATCACATCTGCTTGACCGGCACTGGCCCACGCGAGAGGGCAATCGCCCCCGTCCGTGCAATCTCAATAATCCCATAGTCAGAGAGCAGCTCTGAGAGTGCATCTATCTTCTTTGCATCGCCCGTCAGTTCAACGACGACATTCTCTGCGCCGACATCCACGATACGTGCACGAAAGATATTCACCACATCAATGATTTGTGCCCGTGTTTCCTTGGTCGCGCGTACCTTGATGAGAACGAGCTCACGTGTGATGGATTCAAACTGCGTAAGGTTGACAATTTTTACCACATCAATCAGCTTTGAGAGCTGCGTAACGACCTGTCGCAGCTCATTCTCGGAGGCGACAGAAACCACGATGTTGATACGGGTGACCTCCTTCTCCTCTGTATATCCGGCGGAAATACTCTCGATATTGAATGCACGGCGACTGATAAGCCCTGCGATATGTGTGAGAACACCTGGCTTGTTATCAACGAGCACCGCGAGCAAATACTTATCCATCTCATCTTCCTCCCAGCACCATCTGATCGAGCCTCTTGCCACCCGGCACCATCGGAACAACATCGGCCTCCTCAGGCACAATCACATCAACAAGACAGGCCCCCTTTTCGGCAAGTACGCGCGGCAGGACTTCTGCCAGTTCTTCTATCGTCTCTATGCGGCAGCCCTTTACCCCCATTGCCTCTGCAAGCTTTACATAGTCCGTTTTCCCCTTTAGCTCCGAAGCTGAATAGCGGTGACTGTAAAAGAGCCGCTGCCACTGTCCCACCATGCCAAGGATAGAGTTGTGCACAATGACGATCTTCACATCAATATCGTTATCTGCCATGGTCGAAAGCTCCTGACAGTTCATCATGATGCTGCCGTCACCTGTGATAAGAACGACTTCCTTGTCCGGACAGGCAATCTTTGCGCCAATCGCTGCAGGCAGGCCGTATCCCATCGTACCAAGCCCCCCCGAGGTCAAAAAGCTGCGCGGAGCCGTACAGGAGAAGAACTGTGCCGCCCACATCTGATGCTGTCCAACATCGGTGACACAGATCGTGTCGTCATTCATAAGTTCTCGGACCTTGCTGATGAGTGCCTCGGGGCGAATCTCTGTCGACTCCTTCCATGTAAGCGGGTGTGCGCGTTCCATCGAAAGCACCTCACCGCGCCACGGTCTAAAACGTGCGCGCAAATCCTCACTGCAGTTGCTTAGCACATCAATGAATGCGGGCAGCGTGTGGCGCAGATCCCCTATCACAGAAAGGTCGGCACGTACATTTTTATTGAATTCTGCGGGATCGATGTCAAAGTGGATAATGCGTGCCTTTGGTGCAAACTCCGCTGCCTTTCCTGTGACACGGTCACTGAACCGCGTGCCAAGGGCAAGCAGGAGGTCGCACTCTTGGATTGCCATATTTGACGCATAGGCGCCATGCATTCCCGCAAGTCCCGTGAAGCCCTCTGTTTTCGCCGCAACAGCACCCAGCCCCATGAGTGTTGCCGTCGAGGGCATTCCTGTTAAGCGAATGATCTCACGGACATACGCCGCCGTATCAGAGAGTATGACACCGCCGCCGACAAAAAGAAGCGGCTGCTGCGCAGAAAGCAGTGCCTCGACCGCCTCCCATACAGAGGCGACCTCAAACGGCACATCACCGGTATAGCCGCGCAGCTGTACACGCTCTGGACAGCCATAGTCCACCTGTGCATCAAAAACATCCTTGGCTACATCAATCACAACCACGCCCGGCCGCCCCGTCTGCGCGATAAAAAACGCTTCCTTCACAACGCGCGGCAAGTCTTTCACATCTTTCACGAGATAGTTGTGCTTCGTGATCGGTGTCGTAATACCGACGATGTCTGCCTCTTGAAAAGAGTCCTTGCCAATATAGGGGTTGGCCACCTGTCCCGTAATACAGACAAGTGGAACAGAATCCATATGCGCCGTTGCGATGCCCGTCACCAGATTTGTCCCACCGGGGCCAGAGGTCGCAAAAACAACGCCAACCTTTCCAGAAGCGCGCGCATATCCATCTGCTGCGTGGACAGCGCCCTGTTCATGCCTCGTTAGGATATGCGGAAATCCCATTTGATACACTTCATCATATAGAGTGAGTACGGCCCCGCCTGGATAACCGAATACGACCGCAACCCCTTCCTCCTTTAGGCTCTCTAAAAGAGCACGTGCACCATTCATCAGCAATGAAAAACCCTCCTACAAAATATATAGTATCTTTCTTTCAAAACACAGTATGTTCATTATATGTTGTTGCATCTCTTTTGACAAGGCAGTGCCTGCGCAAACCTGCGTGAAGCAAGTAAGAAAAGCGGTATATTCGCACGGCACACGCACAGATCAATCGATCCATAACACTTACCATAGCGCTGTGGGGATGTTCCGATGATCCATAAAGTCACACATGCTCACTCGCCAAGACAAACGCATAAACACGCTCTGCCCCCGCACGCCGAAGCATGCGCGCACATTCCTCAAGCGTCGTTCCCGTCGTCATAATATCATCCACAAGCAGAATATCGCGTCCTACAATATCCGCCTCGGTACAGAGGGAAAATGCACCGCGCAGTTCCTTTCTCCGCTCTGTACGTGTCCGCTCATAGAGCGGCGCCGTCTCACGTGTTCGGCAGAGCAGCGGAACAAGAGGAACGTTGTGCTGTGCAAGCCATGGGCCAAAGATCTCTGCCACTTGATTAAACCCGCGCAGCCGCTCACGCTCACGCGCGAGCGGAACAGGTACAGCAATCAGAGGTTTTGGCAGCTGTTCAAACACCTCATCTCCTGCGGCAAGCATCGCATGAAGATATGGCAGAACCTCCTTTTTTCCCTGATATTTGAGTGCGCGCACAAGGTCACGCACGCCTTCCCGATAATATCCAAATGCCCAAACCCCTGCACTGCACGCAGTCATGTCCCTCAGCTGCACAATCCGGTGCAGTCCGCAGAGCCTCTGTGCGCAGTCCGTACACCACGCACCGCGCCGCTCTACGTAGTCTTTGCAGTTGGGACAGTGCGGCGGGAACAGAAAATCTACCAATACTTCTAGCAGCATACGTTCTCCTTCTTTTTTATAAACTTATTCCCGCAATCCATCAAAAAAACTATTGCGAAATACTTCTATTTATGATATGATATATACAGAAAAGAGATATATCTCCTAGATTCGGTAATCAAAGAGAGGAGAATGTCTATTGACACAAGATCTTCTGCATGGTGGTTGTATTTCTGGACAGATGCTTCTTTGAAGAACATAAGAACCTGTGGATTTTCCAGGTCGCACCTTGGCATTGCCTCGACAGAACCAGTCACAGTGCCGCTGTCCCCCTTAATTGGGTGGAGGGCAAAAAGTTCCTGTACGTGTACGATTCGATGTAGAAAACCATGCGCGCAAGTTGGATGATATGCAGAGATCTCCCCAACGGTTTCAGCTGAACGTACAATAAACTGCAAGCGCTTTCCGTGCACGCAGCAGGGAAGCGGCAAAACAACACAACTGAATACGGATGTGTTCGTCGTTTATGACATTAATGGTATGACCGGCAGCTTGCTCGAAAGAGAGCGGCTGCTGGTTTTTTGATGTCAAAAAACCGGCTCTTTGTTAAATGCTGCAAAAAGCATGGTCATCGTGCACCTACTCTGCATCGAATCGTACAAAGACAATAGCGAGGCTCACATGAGCGCATCCATTGCAGTAAAAATCGGCATCATAAGCGAGAGTACAAAGAAAAAAATCACCGCTCCAATCAATACAATCATCACTGGTTCAGCAGCCGCCTCTATCCGCACACCAAGCTGCCGCGCTGTTCTCTCACAGTAATCCGCTCCCTGCGAAAGCAAACGCTCCAGCTCCCCGGCCTCTTCGCCTGCGGCAAGCATCTCTTGAATCAGTCTTGGCAGACAGTTTATCTTAGAAAGCGCATAGGCAAGTGTACGCCCCTCTGTGAGACTGCGCTCTGCCCGCTGCAGTTCAGCAGCAAGAAAACGATTTCCCGTCACATGTGCGGCACTCCCTACCGCAAGATCCAAACGTATTCCGCTGCGCAGCAAAATATCAAGCATGCGCAGAATCATGCGCCATTGCGTGTAGAGGATAAACCGACCAAAAACAGGAACGCCAAGGAGCAGCCGGTCAAAATACAGACGCAGATACGGCACACGCAGGAATGTCATGCCTACTGTGCAAAGCCCTACAAGAATAGCTGTCAACACATAGGGATGTGATGAAATCATCTCTGCACCGCTGAGCAGCACCTGCGTAGGTAGTGAAAGCTCTGCCCCAAGATCATGCAAAAGCGATGCAAAGATCGGAAGAACAAACACGGTCATTAAAGAAATTGCAAAAACAGTAGCTCCGAGCAGAAAAACCGGATAGGAAAGTGCGCTTTTAATATCCTCGCGCACCCGATGCCCTTCTTCCAGAAATACCGCAGCTTGACCAAGAACCACATCGAGCGCACCGCTCTCCTCACCTGCACGTACCATACCAATGATACTGGGCGCAAAAACGCGATGCCCCTTCATCGCATCGGAAAGCGCGGAACCTTGCACAACAGCTCGATGCAGGCTCTTGACGAGATGCCCCCTCGCTGTCTCCTCCCCGCTTGAAAGACGGGCAAGTGCCTCATGGACAGGAAGCCCCGCACCAAGCAGCACAGCCATTTCTTGAAAGAGTGCAATGCACTCCACATCTGTCACCTCTTTACGCAAAAAGAGATCCCGCAGGGATATTCCCATCCGTTTTTCATACAGGGCAACGACCGTTTTCCCCTGCACCATAAGTTCCCGTGCTGCAAGCGCTGCATGCTCTGCATCAATACTGCCCCGAACAAGGCTGCCATCTGCCATGCGTGCACGATAAGAAAACCTCTTCATGCGATGCATCCCTTTGCCCGCAATACCGCCTCTGCCATCTCTGCTGTCTGCATCCCCTGCATCGCGCCGCTCATCATCACCGAAGACAGCTGCTCATACCGTCCCTGTCGAATCATATTACGTACGGCTGTAGTCGCACACAGTACCTCAACGGCAGCGATACGTCCACCGTCCTTGCATCTTAAAAGACGCTGTGCAAAGATCCCCTGCATGACATCGGCAAACTGTGCCCGCACACTGTCCCGCTCCCGTGCATCGAACATCCCCTCAATGCGCATTGTAGTCTGCGCCGCACAGCGTGTATGCAGTGTTCCAAAGACAAGCACCCCTGTCATCGCCGCATACAAAGCCGCCTCCATAGTCGCACGATCTCGAATCTCACCGATGAGGATGATGTCGGGATCCTCGCGCATGGCACTGCGCACAGCCGCCGGAAACGTATGGAAATCCAGGCCAACCTCCCGCTGACTGATGAACGCATGATCCGGTGAAAACACATATTCAACAGGATCCTCAAGCGTGATGATATGCAGTGCACGTGTATGGTTGATCGCATCGAGCACGGCAGCAAGCGTCGTCGTCTTACCAGAACCGGTCGCCCCTGTGATGAGCACCAGTCCGTCCCGCACCTCCATAAGCGCAGACAGCGCTGCCGGCATACCAAGTTCATCGAGGGATGGAATACGCGGCGGGAGCATACGCAGACAAAATGCCGGCATCCCCTGCACCAGATAGGCATTGCCGCGAAACCGTCGATTCTCATAGTTCCATGAAAAGTCCACCGTCCCTTGATGTATCAGCTGTGCTTTCTGTGCAGGAGACAACATCGCCTCGCACAGCATATGCACAAACGCCTCCGTCGGCAGTGCCTCATGTGCTGCTGCAAGCAGCCCATCACAGCGCATCTGTACCCGTTGATGCGCCGTCACATGAATATCCGATGCCGCACACGCAATGCCTCGGTGAAGAATCTCCTGCCACTGCTTCTCATCCATAGAGCACGCGCCCCACTTCCTCCAGTGTCGTTTCTCCCGCAACTGCCTTTGCAACGCCGTCCTGCCACAGCGTCTCCATGCCATCAGCCTCAGCTGCCGCGCGCAGTGTCTCTTTATCATGCGCCTGCAATACCATCGCACGGAGGCGCGGCGTCATGGGGAGCACCTCATGAATCGCCATACGGCCGCGGTAGCCGCTCCCATGACAGCGCTCACAGCCGCGCCCCCGTACAAGCATCGTACCACGTTCATAGGGCGTTCCCTGCGCGATCTCCGGAACATCCTCCGCAGCGGTATATGTCTCGCTGCAGTACGGGCAGACCCGCCGTACGAGGCGCTGTGCAATCACCCCGGAAATCGTCGCCGCCAAAAGATAAGGCGGCACTCCCATCTCTATCATGCGAAAGACCGCTGACACCGTATCCTCCGTGTGCAGCGTCGAAAAGAGAGCATGTCCCGTGAGGGCAATACGCACTGCCATCTCTGCTGTCTCATGATCGCGAATCTCCCCAAGCAGAATTTTCTGCGCATCCTGCCGCAGCGCCGCACGCAACCCAGTGACAAAGGTAAGTCCTGTCTCCGGATGGATCTGGATCTGGCTGACCCCATCCATACGGCGTTCTACGGGATCTTCGAGCGTCATAATATTGCAGCTTGGGTCATTCAGCTCTGAGAGCGCAGCGTACAGTGTTGTCGTCTTGCCCGAATTCATCGGTCCGCACAAAAGGAGCAGCCCCGTCTGCCGATGGATGAGCTGTCGAAAGAGCGTGAGATTGCGCTCTGAAAACCCCAGCTCCTGACAGCCAAGGAACCATTCCTGCGCATCAAGAATGCGCACCACCATCCGCTCCCCATCCACCACAGGCAGCACCGCTACCCGCATATCGATCCTGCGCCCATGATACATATGGCAGAGCTGTCCGTCCTGCGGGCGGTTCCGTTTTCCAATATCAATTCCCGCCATGACCTTTAGTCTGGAGAGCACAACAGGAGCTAGTGGGGGTGGGATCTGTACAGGGCATACATGAAGCATCCCATCCATGCGCATACGTATACGAAGCCCGCCCTGCAGCATAGGTTCGAGGTGAATGTCGCTCGCTTCATCGAGAATCGCTGCACAAAGGAGCGCATCGACGAGCGTGACAACCTTCCCCCCGCTCACATTGCCTTCGCTCATACCAACGCGAACCTCCCGCACAGCCTCTGTCACGAGATGCTGCAATGACGTTTCGTCCATCTCGTTCTCCTTCCTCCTGCACAGCCATGTATTTACATAAAGACATCATGCCCTGCAGAGCGATCATAGTCCACACTGAGCAGATAAAGTCCGCACGCGGGCGCTGTAGGACTTGCGAGGCGTCTGTCTCGTGCAGCAAAGATTTCAACAAAACGCTCTGCCGATATGCGTCCTGTCCCAACACTCACAACGGTACTGATGATGTTGCGCACCATATGATAGAGAAATCCGTTCCCATGGATACGGCAGGAAAACCGCCCTGCCCCCTCCTCTGCAAGCTGCACCTCATCAAGTGTGCGCACAGGCGACATCGGTACACCACCCGCAGCGCGAAACGAACTGAAATCATGCGTACCAATGAGCAGCATAAGCGCCTCCCGCATAGCCCCTACATCGAGCGGATGAAAAATCTGCCACGCATAGTTCCGTGAGAACGGATTTGGTATCATGCACTGCTCCAGTCGGTAAAGATACGCCTTACCCGTCGCACTGTGACGGGCGCTGAAATCCCGTGCCGCCTCCCATGCCTCCACTACAACGATGTCCGGCGGGAGCAGCCCATTCACCGCACGCGGCAGACGCCCAACAGGAATACGCCCATCGGTAAAAAAATTCACAACCTGTCCATAGGCATGCACCCCCGCATCTGTGCGCCCCGCAGCAGCAAGCTCCACCGTATCTTTGCAGACCTTTGCAAGCGCATCCTCCAGCACATTCTGCACGGCCGCAATCGGCGGCGACTGCCGCTGAAAGCCATGATAGCGTGTCCCATCGTAGGCAACTTTAAGCGCGATATTGCGGGTACGCGCCTTCATGATCTCTTTATTCTCAGGGCGCAATTGTCAGCCCCCCAAATGACACGGCACAAACGCCCGCTGCGCCGAGCAAAAAGATAGCGGCCGCTGCATAGTCCACGCGCCCCACACGAAGTTCCTTCATCTGCGTACGGCTCTCACCCCCACGATAGCAGCGTGCCTCCATTGCAAGTGCAAGCTCATCTGCCCGACGAAATGCCGACAAAAAGAGCGGCACGAGTACGGGAACAATTGCGCGAACGCGCCGAACAATGCTGCCCTGCTCAAAATCCATCCCGCGTGCCTTCTGCGCTTTCATGATGCGATCCATCTCCTCAAGCAGCGTCGGCACGAACCGCAGAGCAATCGTCATCATCATGGATAGTTCATGTACCGGCACCCCCAATCGTCGCAAAGGAGACAACAATGCCTCAAGCCCATCGGTCAGGTGCAGTGGGCTTGTCGTAAGCGTCAGCAGCGTACTTAGGAGAATCAGCAAGATCAGACGCAGTGCGATGTAGCTGCCGCGCGCAAGCCCCTCCCATGTCCCCACTCCCTTTTCCACGCGCGTCACAACAAATTTCTGCCCGTTATACACCCG